>JAHBXU010000356.1 GCA_019636315.1 Planctomycetaceae bacterium
GCGTCGGCGATGGCGCCGAAGAGCATGGCCGCCTGAGACCAGTCAATCGGAGAATGCTCCATGTCGACCGTCAGCCACGGGAACCCCATCCGGGCCATGAGCCGCGTCGCCAGAAGATCGCCAAACGACAGCCACGTTCCCACCTGGGGTTGACCATTCTTCAGTGCGATCTTGACGGGATTTCGTTTCATCGGTCTATTGTCGGCTCGGAAAAGTGATGCAATCGAACGGGCAGAAGAGCGTCACTTTGTCGATTCGCTGCAGAACCCGCAAGTCAATCGGCCAAACGCCTGATTGAAGGTCATACGTGGGGGCGGCGAGCAGGGGGGAGAAGTCGGAGATGCGATCGTTTGGAATGCGGGCCGGATGAGAACGTTGATCGTCACCATGTGAGTCTTGAGGGGGATCATTTCGAATCATGATGTTGTCGCTTGAATCGCCGTTCATCCCGACGTCACACCCGGAACCGCACCGTGTCCAGCCCTTCGAGCCGCACCCATTGCTGCGCAGCGGCCACCTGCAGACATTGGCCGCCGCCTGGTTGGCGGGCAAATCGTCCGTGGGTGAGGGAACCGTCACACACCGCGTTCGTCTGAATGACGGCGATGAAATCGTCCTGCACGACGATCGCCCGGCGGAGTGGAAGCCGGTGGACCCGGTCACCATTATGTTGCACGGCCTCTGCGGCTCCGCCACAAGTCACTACATGACGCGAATTGCCCGGAAGCTGCACGCCCGCGGACAAAGGACAATTCGGGTCGACATGCGAGGTTGCGGCGCTGGCCACGGCCTGTCGACCCGTCCTTACCATGCCGGGCGGTCGGACGACCTGGCGCAGATTGTCGACTGGGTGATTGATCGGTGTCCGTCGTCGCCGCTGTTCGTCGTCGGCTTCTCCCTGGGCGGCAACATCACGTTGAAATGGCTCGGGGAGCAGGGGTGTGCGGGAGCCTCCCGCGTGATGCGTGCGGTGGCCGTCAATCCGCCGGTCGATCTGCAGTTGTGCACCAACCATTTGAAAACGATCTGGGGCGGGCTCTACGACCGACACTTCGCCCGGCTGCTGTTCCAACATGTGCAGGAAACGACGCATTGGCGGGCGACGATTCCGGCCGAGTGGTCCACCAGACGTCCCCGGCGGCTGATTGAATTTGATGAGCTGTTCACGGCGCCGCTCGCGGGATTTGCGTCGGCGGCCGACTATTACCACCGCGCCAGCGCCGCTCGCGTCGTCAAACAGATCGCTGTTCCGACGATGGTTCTCTCCTCGCGGGACGATCCATTGATTCCGATTGGAACGTTAGAAGGCCAGGACTGGCCGGAATGCATCCGGCTGCAGTTTGCAGAACGCGGTGGACATCTGGGCTATATCGGCCGGGCGTCCGGCAGTGATCCTGACCGGAACTGGATGGACTGGCGGGTCATCAACTGGCTCGTCGACGGTCGATAGATCGCACCCGTGACGTTCTTGCGGAGATCGATCATAAACGCGTTTTTCGTCTTGAGGGGAGCATTCTGTCTCCCCGGAAAACGTCGACACATTGACGATCGCAGTTCAAGGTCATCCGTCGCCGTCCGTCACGTTCAGCGCATTGAACCGTTGCGGCGTTTGAACGGGTAGAACCAGACGCCGTACGGGAGAAAACGGGGTTTGAACGGCTCATCCAGTCTGACAGGATTGGTGAGTCGCCATCCGTATTTCCCTTCGAGCATTGAGGCCGGAACGCAAGCGGCCGTCGCGTCCGCCGTGGCGCAGGGGCGGCAGTCAACGATGTCGACCGTGCCAAGGATCAGACTGCGGGGCAACCGGTCGGCGTCGAGTCCGTGCTGAGCGACCATGATGTCCGCATGGGGGATGTCGGCGAAATGCTGTCCGGCATACAGGTAGATGGTGCCCCGGACGTTCGTCGGCAACGAGCGGACTTCAATCGATTTGATGCCGCGGAGGATTAACTCGGCCCAGGGCTGGCGGATGCCGAGGGCAATGAGGTCTCGATCCGGGTGAGTGATCACCGTCATCTTCCACTCAACCGATGAACTGAAGTTCCACCGGGTCCGGGATGATTCCCGCTTCGTATCCGCGCTGGAGCAGCGCGGCAACCGCCTCGCGGCCGCGCGGTCCGAAATCGAGCGTCCAGTCGTTGACGTACATACCGACGAACTCGTCCGCCTGGGCGTTGTCGAGATCGCGACCATACTGCAGGGCGTGTGTCAGCGCCTCCTGACGATGATCGAGGCCGTATTGAATGGATTGCTTGAGCAGGGCGGTCACTTCGTCCATCGCAGGTTGTCCGAGATCCTTGCGGATGGCGTTCGCTCCCAGTGGGAGCGGCAGGCCGGTCAGCTCCTTCCACCACTGGCCCAGATCAACCACCAGATGCAGACCCTGCTCACCGTACGTGAGCTGCCCTTCGTGAATGATCAGTCCCGCGTCCACCTCTCCGGCGGCCACGACGTCCAGAATGCGATCGAAATCGTGGACGTGGTAACGGAAGGCGCCGGCGTCGCCTTCCCGGTGAGTGGTGAGTGGTGAGTGGCGAGCGGGGCGGCCGCCGAGGCAAAGGTTGAGGGCGAGAAAGGCCGTTGTCAGCGTGCCCGGCACAGCGATGGTCTTCCCTTTCAGATCACCGATCGACATCGGCTCGCGGGCGACCACCATCGGCCCGTATCCGTCCCCCATGCTGGCCCCGCAGGCACACAGAGCGTACGTCTCGGTCAGATACGCATACCCATGCAGGCTGACGGCCGTCAGTTCCAGCTCAGCATTGAGCGCCCGACGATTGAGCGTCTCGATGTCGACGAGTTCGTGGGTGAACTGGTATTCGCCCGTGTCGATTTTGTCATTCGCCAACGCATGAAACATGAACGCGTCGTCAGGATCCGGTGAATGGCCGACGTGGATTGGGAGTGGCATGATGGCAGTGCGGCGAGGGTGGCAAAACGGCTGTGTGCTCAAGGCCCCGTCATTGGCGCGGCGAGCGACGTCGAGAAATCTCAAATGCGCAGAATAGTTGGCACACCTCTGGTGAGCAAGGAGTCGCGTTGCAGGGGCGACGACATGTTCACTACGATCCAGCAATCTTTGAACGGCAGATGCAAATCGAACTTGTTCACGAATTCAACAATCTGGCGGATGAAACAGACATATCGCTCGATTGCATACTCTTCCGCCTCATCCGCAAATTCGGTCATCGATTAACGAGTTAATACGTCGACCTTTCCTTCTGCCACTTCGCCACCCAGCCACTTTGCCACTCCGCTCCCACCGTGATTCTTCTCGCCGCCCGCGACTTGTGCCGCCAGTTTGATGCCGACCCGGTCTTTCGGGAGGTGACGTTTGATGTGCGCGCCGGCGAGAAAATCGCCCTCGTCGGCCCGAACGGTTGCGGGAAATCGTCGCTGATGCGGGTCCTCGCCGGCCAGGATGATCCGGACGTCGGCAGCGTGGAACGTCCCTCGACGGTGACTCTGTCCATTCTCGACCAGCACGCCACGTTCGCCCCCGGCCGTACGCTCATCGAAGAGGTCAAGTCAGGACTGGCCCATCTGTACAAGCTGCAGGACGACGCTCAACGGCTCGCCGAACAGATGGCGACAGCGACCGGCAAGGATCTGGAACGACTCCACGACCGCTACGACAAGCTGCACAGCGAGCTGGAGCGGCTCGATGCCTATGAGGTCGATCACCGGGTCGAAGAGGTGCTCCACGGGCTCGGCTTTACCGACGACCAGTACGAACGGCCGCTCTCGACCTTCAGCGGCGGCCAGCAGAACCGCGCGTCGTTGTGCCGGCTGCTCCTCGCCGCGCCCGACGTCCTGTTGCTCGACGAGCCGACAAACCATCTGGACATCGCCGCCACGGAGTGGCTCGAAGAGTTTCTGGCCCGCTCGAATCAGGCGGTCATCGTCGTCAGCCACGATCGCATGTTCCTCGACCGGGTCACCAATCGAACACTCGAACTCTGGCAGGGTGGCATCACCGATTACCCCGGCAATTTCTCGTTTTATTGGGAACAACGCGACGAGCGTCTCAAGGTACTTCGACGCACCTATGAGAAACAGGTGGAATTCGTCGAGAAAACGAAGGATTTCATCGCTCGCAACAAGTATGGGCAGAAGAGTGCTCAGGCCAAGGACCGCGTCAAGAAGCTGGAGCGGGTCGAACTCGTCGAACTGCCGCAGGACTTCAGCGAAGTCCGCATGGGGTTTCCCTCCCCCTCCCGTACGGGCGACTGGGTGATCCGGACCGAGGAGATCTCCAAAGGATTTCCAAGTGGCAAGGTGGCGCCGGGGCGAGAGGGATCCCCCGATCAACCCTCAACCCCGAACCATTCCTTGTTCACAGATCTCACGCTGCAGATCGACCGCGGCGATCGTGTGGGCATTCTGGGACCGAACGGTTCCGGAAAGACGACGCTGCTGCGCACGCTGCTGGGCGAACTGAAGCCCGATCGCGGTGACGTCAAGTTTGGAACGGGCGTCTCGCTGGCCTATTTCGATCAGCAATTGACAAGTGTGGACCCATCGCTCGACGCGATCGAAGCCGTGCGGGATCCGCAGCCGCGATTCTCGGGGGACGCGCCGTACGCGTTGGGCCGCGGAATCGAATTGACGCCAGGAACGGTCCGCGGGCTGTTGGCGCGATTCGGAATCACAGGTGATCTGGCGTTGGCTCAGGTGGGCGATATGAGCGGTGGAGAGCGTACGAAGGTCGCCCTCACTCGCATGT
Source organism: Planctomycetaceae bacterium (assembly GCA_019636315.1). Taxonomy (GTDB): domain Bacteria; phylum Planctomycetota; class Planctomycetia; order Planctomycetales; family Planctomycetaceae; genus JAHBXU01. Next base: position 4,730 of record JAHBXU010000356.1, read on the forward strand.
ATGCGCTCGAGCCCAACGTCATGTTTCTCGACGAACCGACGAACCATCTCGATCTCTGGGCGTGTGCCGCGTTGGAACGATCGCTCCGAGAGTTCGAAGGGACGGTGCTGTTCGTCAGCCACGACCGGTATTTTATCGACCACGTTGCGACGAAAGTTCTGGTGTTCGAACAGGACTGCTGGCGCATCCACGAGGGGAATTACACGGACTACCAGCAGTTCCTGAAGGCCGTGGCCGAATCGCGTGCGGCAAAAGCCAACAATGGCCCCGCCAAGAGCGGCAAGTCGGCGGCAACCACTTCTTCCAAGTCCGAAAGCGGTGGAGGAAAGTCGGCCGAGGGCAGCCCGCGTTCCGCCCCGCCGCCAAGGGGAGCGAGCTCAAATGACCACCAAACCGCCCGCCGCAAACGGAAGTTCCCGTTCCGCAAGCTGGAGGAGATCGAAGCGGACATCGCTCGAGCGGAGCAAGCGATCGCCCGGTTCGAAGCCGATCTGGCTGACCCTGCCGTGCATCGCGACGGCCATCGA
>JAHBXU010000357.1 GCA_019636315.1 Planctomycetaceae bacterium
GCGAGCACGGCTTGTGACATCTCAGCAGCGACATAGTCGAGCAGTTCCGACTCGCGGCCGCGCACGGCGAGTTCCGCGAGACGCACCGGCAGAAGGGGCTCCCCAATGACGACTCGGACCGGGCAAGGACGGATAAACCCCGCTCCGCGCGGCATGACGTTCGAGGCTCCGGCGATCCCGATCGGAATGACGGGCACATTGGCCCGTCGGAGAATCGAGACGAAACCCGGCTTGAGCGGGCCCAGCGCACCAGGCCCCGTATGCCGCGTCCCTTCAGGAAAGAGGCCCACCAGAAAGCCATGATCCAAACGCCGCACAATCTCCCGCAAACTGGTGGTGCCAGCGGCATCCCGGTTGATCGGGATGACGTACGTAATCCGCAGCAGCCGGCCAAACAACGGAATCTGAAACAGATTGTGGCGCGCGACAAAGCTCACCGGACGATCGATGGCCAGTCCTGCCAGCAGCGGATCGAGAAAGCTGCGATGGTTGATCAGCAGCAACGCCCCGCTTTCCTTTGGCAAATGCTCCGTCCCGCGAGCCCGATAACTCAGCCAGAAGGTGAGAAATCCCTGAATGATGATCTGCAGGGGCCACCACGGACAATTTCGCCGCACGGGGGAGGGCAGCGGCGAAGTCTCACGCGAATCTGCATCAGCGGTCATCAGGGGTCCGTCGTATCGCCGACGATCGAGATTTCGAGCGGCTGTCCGGGCCGCTCATACACGGACACCATGAGGAATCGTTCGTCCGTTGGCAAGTCGACGCCGCCGTTTTGCAGCGCGTTTTCCGGACACGGCATGCGACAGAACTGCAGGTAGCGTGTGCCATCGGGGTGCCGGTCGACCAGGTGCAGGTCGGCCGAAGAGAGTCGTCCACATCCGGGATGCTGACGCGCGAGCCGCGTATTGACGCTTTCCAGTGTGCGATGGATCTGCTCATATCCCCCCGCGCGCACGACATGCACGACGTTCTGCAGGCATTGCTGGCAGGCAAAGAGCCGTTGGACTTCAGGCTGGTCCGGCAGTTGCGTCGCGGTCAAGCCGAGCGCGTGACATCGCACGGCATGCTTCATCTGATCACCCTGCACGGTGAAGACCGTCATCGCCGCGTCCGGCCCCGGTTGAGGACGCTGGCGCTGACGTCGCAACGCGGCAATGGAGTCCTCAATGGGTTCGGTCTGGCAGCCCAGCAGATCATTGTCGACAAACAGGATGCGTTGAATCTTCAACCATTCGCTGGGGGACAACTGCGCACTGACGCGTGCTCGGGAACCGGGTTCTGCGGCGGCGGTCACCCGGCCATCGGCGAAGATCATCAATTCTTCGACCACAACCGCGTCGGCGGATCGTCCATCGACGAATGTCATCGTCACGACCGGGGTCGATGGATCGCGCGGCAATGCAAACGGAGTCGCCGTCCGCTCGGCCGCAAGCAGACCGGACGCCTGGCCGGCCAGCAATGCACTCATCACACAACACGTAATAGCCGTTTGACGCATGAGTTCTGCCCCAGAGAGATCGACAATTCGGGCGGAAGACTAGCTGTCTGTTCCATCGGCGGCAACAGCGATCTGACTTGCGTCGACCTGAGCTGTTGCCGAAGGAGACGCGCGGAGTGAAAACGTTGGGACGCCCCGCGGCTATTTCAATCGCTGCCGATCACGAATTCTCCTGCCGTCAGCTCGGAGGCAGTCAGAGTCACCGCGTCGCACGGCTGCAGCGAATCCTCTCCGGGAGGACGCCTGGCTGTCATGGCAGGCATCCGAACGGCTTTCGCCAGGTTTCCGAACGGTACGCCGACCGCTCTCAACCGGCCTTCGCCTGCGAAAGATACTGGTTGAGTTTGTTGTACAGGGTCTTCAGTGCGATCCCGAGTTCGTCGGCCGTTCGCGGCTTGTCTCCCTTGTACTTATCCAGTGTCTGCTCAATGACTTCCTGCTCAATTTCTCGCAGCGAGAGCGGTCGCGGAAAGTTATTGATGTCGAATGGATGATGCGGCGTGCCGGACGAACCACCGACGGTGATCGGCAGATGTTCCGGCTGAATCGTCTCGCCGCCGGATAGAATCACAGCATGTTCAAGTGCGTTCGCCAGTTCCCGAATGTTGCCGGACCAGGAGTGCGAGCGAAGCACGCGAATCGTATCGGGCGAGAGGATCTCCGCCCGCACAGCCGACCGCTTCAGATGCCGCGCGACGAGCGCCCGCGCGAGGTTTGGAATGTCGTCCTTCCGATCGTTCAGCGACGGCAGTCGAATCTCGAATGTATTGACGCGGAAGAAGAGGTCCTCGCGAAACGTCCCTTTTCCCACCATTTCCTGCAGATCGCGGTTGGTGGCGCAAACGATGCGAACGTCGACGTGAAACGGTTCGTTCTCGCCGACCCGTCGGACTTCTCCTGATTCCAGGAATCGCAGCAGCTTGACCTGCATGGACTTGTCAAGTTCGCCCAGTTCGTCAAGGAACAGCGTGCCGCCGTTAGCAACCTCGATCAGCCCCTTGCGGGGAGTATCGGCACCGGTGAAGGCTCCCTTTTTATGTCCGAACAGTTCGCTTTCGACCAGGTTCTCCGGAAGGGCGCCGCAGTTGACCGGAACGAACGGCCGATCGGCCCGCTTGCTGATATCGTGAATTCTCCGCGCGACCAGTTCCTTGCCGGTTCCGGTTTCGCCCAAAATGAGCACGCTGGATTCGGTGGGTGCGATCTTGTCGATCAGGGTCTTCACCCGAACCATGGCCGGCGTGTCGCCGATCAGGTCGGTGGTCCCTTCAACCGCCTTAAGTCGCGTCTCGAGGGCGATCGTCTTGTTCGTCAGCGCCCGCTTGTCCGCAATCCGTTTGAGCGTATTGGCGATCGTGACCAATTTGGAGGGTTTAGGCAGGAAGTCATAAGCGCCGAGCCTTAGGGCGCGAATGGCATCGTCCATGCCACCATGTCCTGTGGAGATGATGATCTCGGTCTGGGGCGCGACCTTCTTGAGGTGTTCGATCACATCCCAGCCGGATAAACCCGGCATCTTCAGGTCGATGATGGCCGCATCGAAGATGTTATCTTCCAAGGCTTTCAGCGCGGTCGCCCCGTCTTCGCAGATGGTGACATCGTGTCCCATCCGGGGAAGTTCGGCGCGCATCACTGTGCGAATCGGGGCTTCGTCGTCGACGAACAGCACCCGAAGTTTGTCAACCGTCGACGGAATCAAGACGTCGCTCCTTGACGCTGTGCGTTGCCGCGGGGACTTCCTGTCCTCGGGGATCTCGCAGATTTGATCGCGGGGTGGATCTGGAACGAGAGGAGCGGGGTGATAACATAAGGCTGGAAATCCCACAATCGCGAATTGGCGAACGGGATGCACGTCGCAACTGATTACACAATAGCCCGTTGTGGCATCTGATGTTGTTGGAATCCTGAATCGGAACGTTGTGGGGAATGCAAATTCGAGCGACGGACCCTGGGGCGAATATATAATGTGGGACTTCTGGATAGACGTCGGAGGGACGTTCACAGACTGCGTTGCGCGCGCTCCCGATGGCCAGATCGTCACCTTCAAGACGCTCAGTTCCGGAACAACTCTGGGGCAGGTCGAACGTGTTCCCGAATCGCACGCGCTTGTTGATGCAAAGCGACTCGCCGATCCACCCCAGTTCTGGCGCGGAGCGTCCATAAGGTTTTTTGAGGAATCGGGCCGCACTCTCCAGAATGCGGTCGTCGTCGACTTTCAGCCGGGGGGCCAGATCGAGATCGACCGCCCACTCGCAGAGGGGATTGCCCCCGGCACGTCTTACGAACTGCGGACGGGAGAATCTGCGCCCATTCTGGCGATTCGACATGTCCTGGGACTTCCGGCGGGATCACGACTTCCACCAGTGAATGTCCGCCTGGGAACGACACGCGGAACGAACGCCCTGTTGGAACGGCGCGGCGCACGCACAGCGCTCGTCACGACGCGCGGATTCGCCGACGCTCTGCTCGTCGGCAATCAGGATCGCCCGCGGTTGTTCGATCTTGCGATTCAAAAGCCCAGTCCTCTCTTTTGCACGTGCGTCGAAATCGATGAGCGGGTCAGCGCCGCCGGAGAAGTTCTGCAAGCTCCCGATCCGGATTCCGTCCGTCGGCAACTGCAGGCACTCCGGGAAGCGGGTGACGTCGATTCGATCGCAATCTGCTTCCTGCATGCTTATCGATTTCCGGGTCATGAAGCACTGGTGGCCCGCATTGCCGCTGATGTGGGGTTCGTCGATGTGAGCCGTTCGAGCGACATTGCGCCCCAGATCAAGTTTGTGTCGCGCGGGGACACGACGGTGCTCGACGCCTACCTGCAGCCCGTCCTGCGGGACTACATTGCCGGCATCCGGGCATCGCTGGACGGAGAGCAAAACGGCGCTGCTCGCTCCGCATCTCAATCGACGTCGAGGCCGGCAGAATCGGGAACCACTCCTGGCCGTTCTTCGCTGAGGATCATGTCGTCTTCCGGTGGACTGGTCGATGCGGCCCGGTTCAACGGGACGGAGAGCATACTTTCCGGACCGGCAGGCGGTGTTGTGGGCTTCTCGCGCGTGGCGGAGCAGGCAGGCTTTCGCACGGCCATCGGTTTTGACATGGGCGGAACGAGTACCGACGTCGCACGTTACGACGGTCGCATGGAGTTGCAATTCGAAACGCAAAAGGCAGGGGTCCGGATCATGAGCCCCGTGCTCGCGATCGAAACAGTCGCGGCGGGCGGTGGGAGCATCTGCCGATTCGACGGCGTCAAACTCGTGGTCGGTCCGGACAGCGCGGGCGCCGACCCGGGTCCAGCGTGTTACGGCCGGGGCGGACCGCTCACCGTCACCGACATGAATCTGTTCCTCGGCCGCATTCCCGAACGCGAGTTTCCTTTCCCACTGGACCGCGAAGCCGTCGCGCGACAGTTGCAGGCGCTGTGCCGCGAAGTCGCGGCGGCGCCATCGGGGCGGAACTACGAAACGCAGCAACTCGCCGAGGGGTTTCTCGAAATTGCGAATGCGAACATGGTCCGCGCCATTCGGCGGATCTCCGTCGCTCGTGGCTATGACCCCGCCGACCATGTGCTGGTCACGTTTGGCGGAGCCGGAGGCCAGCATGCCTGCGCCATCGCCCGCAAGCTTGGAATGCGCCAGATCCTCATCCATCCCTACGCCGGACTGCTGAGCGCGTATGGGATCGGTCTGGCGGACGTGCGTCGACATCAGGAACGGGCCGTCCTGCAGAGACTCTCCGAGCAAACGCTGAAGGA
>JAHBXU010000358.1 GCA_019636315.1 Planctomycetaceae bacterium
ATCACGAGGGAAATATGACGGCCGACGGCATGCTGAGCGGAATGGCCAAACAACTGTTCTGCGGCAGGATTCCAGCTTTGAATGATGCCGTCCATTGACTTACTGACAATGGCGTCGGATGACGACTCGATGATCGACGCCAGGAACCGCGCGGCTGTCAGCTCTTGCGCGGTCGCCTGTTCTCGTTGCCTGCGATCGGTCACATCCCTGAAAATCAGCACACTTCCCACTATTTGTCCCTCGCGGTCCCGAATGGGGGCCGCGCTGTCGTCGATGGGACGCTCTGTCTTGTCTTTGCTGACCAGCAGCGTGTGGTTGGCGAGTCCGACAATGTGGCCCTCTCGCAAGGCGCGCAGCGCGGGATTCTCCACACTCTGACGCGAGGTTTCGTGAATGATGCGAAAGACCGATTCCAGCGGTCGGCCGGCGGCCTCGGCGAACCGCCATCCCGTCAGAGACTCGGCGACAGCGTTCAGGTTGGTCACGCAGCCGTTCTTGTCCGTCGTGATGACGGCGTCCCCCATGCTCGCGAGTGTGACCCGCAACGTCTCTCCGCGGATGCTGGCTCGTCGTCGGGCGGTCAACAGGGCTTCCCCAAAGCCAATGATGACCGCGCAGGTCAACAGGTACGCCAGCATGCCCACGAGGCCGCGTAGATTGGTCACTCCGAATGTTCCGCGCGGTTCAATATACAGATAGGCACACGCCAGATATCCCAGAATCGTCACCAGGATTGCCGGTCGATACCCGCCGAAGTACACGCTGACGGCGACGGCTCCGAACAAGGTCACGAGAGGAAGCGTCCCCTCCATGACCGGTTCCAGCAGCGCGCGGAAAGCCACGGCAGCCGCGAGCGCGCCGAGTGAAATCCCATAAACACGCACGCCGCTGCCCATCATCTGCTTCTCTTTCCCCAGAATTGCCTCCTCAACGTAGCGCAATGCTCCCGGAGGATCGACTGCCGAATGCGTCAGCAGCGTCCGAATTGAGCCGGGAAGTCAGGTGAGATTCCAAATTCCGATGATTCATTCGAGCATATCAAGCCCACGTTTGCGAGTATGTCGAAATACCGCCGTGCGCGCGTTTGGAGGGCCTCTGGAATCCAATGCTTGCGTTCTGCGCCGGTGACGTGCACTCCACCGACCACCAATGGTCCGGCCAGGGCAGTGATGCATCACGATGACAATGCGCCAGAGGACGACCAATTCTGGCCAGGTTCGGCTATCATACGTTCGATGGATCGGCCGTCCCTCCGGGAAAATCCCCCGAGGAATCTCAAACCGTGCCGGAGGGTTCGTCCATGCCTGTCCCCGTCGAGACCGTGCCCCCGTCTGACATTCGGCCGGGAATGGGAGCCATTCTTCACGCGGAGGGAGTGGCGTTTCGTGTCTGGGCTCCCCATGCGAACTCGGTTTGTGTGGTGGGGACGTTCAATGACTGGACGGCCGACGCGCACCCCATGATCCGCGAGGAGCACGACACCTGGTACGTCGACGTGCTCGGCGCCCGCCCCGGCGATGAGTATCGCTTCCTGATTCGCAACGGCGATCAGGAGCTGTCACGGATTGATCCTTATGCGCGACTGGTGACGAACTCGATCGGCAACGGGATCATCTACGATTCCAGTGCGTTCGATTGGGAAGAGGATGGGTTCACGCTGTTCCCACACAATGAATTGATCATCTATGAAATGCATGTCGGCACCTTTCACGACGCCGACGGAAACGGAGGGCGTCCCGGAACCTTTCATGACGCAATCGAGAAGCTGGGACATCTTAAGAAGCTTGGCGTCAACTGCATCGAACTCATGCCGTCGGCCGAATTCGCGGGCGACTACTCCTGGGGCTACAACCCGGCACACCCATTTGCTGTTGAGCAGGCGTACGGCGGGCCCGACGGCCTCAAGGATTTTGTGAAAGCCGCCCATCGTGCGGGGATGGCTGTCGTGATGGACGTGGTCTACAACCATTTCGGCCCAAGCGACCTCGATCTCTGGCGTTTCGACGGCTGGGGCGAGGGAGACAAGGGCGGCATCTACTTTTACAACGACGACCGCAGCCAGACGCCGTGGGGAGATACGCGCCCCGATTACGGTCGAGAGGAAGTGAGGCGATATCTGCTCGACAACGCCCTCATGTGGTTGAAGGAGTATCGCTGCGACGGGCTGCGTTATGACATGACGCTCTACATTCGCACGAGCAACAAAGGCAATCTTCCTGAGGGCTGGGCGTTGACCCAGCGACTCAACGGCGCGATCCGCGAGCGATTTCCGGACAAGATTACGATTGCCGAAGATCTGCAGAACAATGAATGGTTGACGAAGTCAATTGGCGAGGGGGGCGCGGGATTTCACGCCCAGTGGTGCGCGGCTTTTGTCCATCCGATTCGCGGAGCCGTGACGACACCGTCGGACGACAACCGCTCCATGAACGACGTGCGAAACGCCATCGTCCATAATTACAACGGCCAGCCGTTTCAGCGGGTCATCTACAGTGAGAGTCATGACGAAGTCGCCAACGGCAAAGCCCGCGTGCCGCAGGAAGTGATGCCCGATGATCCCGGTCACTACTTTGCACGCAAACGGGCCGGCCTGGCGGCCGCCATCGTGCTGACCACCCCCGGCATCCCCATGCTCTTTCAAGGGCAGGAACTGCTGACCGATGGATGGTTCCAGGACACGGTTCCGTTGGACTGGGACCGGGCCGAGGAATTTCCGGGGACGCTGCGTCTCTACCGCGACCTGATCCATCTTCGGAGAAACGTCGGCGGCCGGACGAAGGGGTTGACCGGATCTCATGTCGACGTCTTTCACGTAAACGACAACGACAATGTCCTGGCGTTTCGGCGCTGGGTCGAGGGAGGGCCCGGCGATGACGTGCTCGTGGTGGCCAATTTCTCACATTTCGAGCGCCGCGATTACCGGATCGGCGCACCCACCCGTGGACGCTGGCTGGTGCGTCTCAACAGTGACGCGAAATGCTATGGAAAGGGATTTGGAGCCGTCGAATGGACGGAGGCGACTGCGAACGACGAGCCATACGACGGCAAAGCGCACTCGCTGCCAGTGGCACTGGGGCCATACAGCATCGTCATTCTCTCCCAGGATGGCTGAGCGCGTTCATACCGAGTCCGGCGACGCCGTCATCCGATCAGTCCTTTGACGACGTGCGCCCGTTCGACGCCGGTGAGGCGGAAGTCGAGCCCCTGGAACTTCACCGAAAGGCGTTCGTGATCGAGGCCCAACTGGTGAAGCAGCGTCGCGTGGAGATCGCGAACGTGGACCGGGTTTTCGATCGCACCGAAGCCGAATTCGTCGGTTTTTCCATACACCTGACCTGCCTTGAAACCTCCTCCCGCGAGCCACATGGTGAAGGCGTCGATGTGGTGGTTGCGACCGGTTGTTTCACGGACTTCGCCCATCGGCGTGCGACCGAATTCCCCTCCCCAGATGACAATCGTCTCGTCGAGCAGGCCGCGCTGCTTCAAGTCGCGGACGAGCGCCGCGGACGCCTGGTCGATCTCGCGACTGATCGCGGGAAGGTGCTCTTCCAGATTCTCTGTCGGTCCGCCGTGGTGGTCCCAATTGGTGTGATAGAGCTGGACGAATCGCACACCGCGCTCGACCAGTCGGCGGGCGAGCAGGCAATTGCGCGCATAGCTTGATTCTCCCGGATCCTTGATGCCGTACAGATCAAGCGTGTCGGCCGTCTCGCTCCCGGTCTCCATCAACTCGGGAGCGCTGGTCTGCATGCGATACGCCATTTCGTAAGCGTTGATGCGCGTGCCGATCTCGCCGTCACCGGTTTCCACGAGCCGTTGAAGATTCAATTCCTGCACGGCGTCGACGAGTTGTCTCTGCTGCACGGGAGAGACGGATTCCGGAGTGGAAAGGTTGAGAATCGGATCCCCCTGATTGCGGAGCGGCACGCCCTGATAGGTGGTGGGAAGGACGCCGCTCCCCCACAGGACGGCGCCGCCGCGCGGACCGCGGGGGCCGCTTTGCAGCACGACAAATCCGGGCAGGTTATCGCATTCGCTGCCGAGCCCGTACGTCATCCATGCGCCCATACTGGGGCGGCCGAACTGTCCGCTCCCGGTATTCATGAACAGTTTGGCCGGGGCATGATTAAACAGATCCGTTTTGCAGGTGGTCACGATGCTGAGGTCGTCGACAATCTCAGCCGTGTGGGGAAGCAAGTCGCTGACCCATGCCCCGCTCTGACCGTGCTGCTGGAATACTCGCTTCGACCCCAGCAGGTCCCAGCGATGGCTGGAGTCCATGAAGGCGAATCGCTTACCCGCCACGAAGCTGTCCGGAATTGGCTTCCCGTCAAGTTGGTTGAGTTGCGGTTTGTGCTCAAACAATTCCAGTTGCGAGGGCCCGCCCGCCATAAACAGGAAAATGACGTTCTTGGCCTTCGCCGAAAAGTGCGGTTGTCGCGGCTCCAACGGGTTGCGAGCCGTCAACGCTCCCGAGGAAGCCGCACCTCGCTCGGCCATCAACGACGCCAGCGCGATCGAGCCGACGCCCACGCGACACTGGCTGAAAAAGTGGCGGCGAGTGACCTCTCGAAGAATGGCATCCTCTGTCATGGCGATTATTCCCGCGTGATCGTTTCGTCGAGATTAAGGAGCGTGCGGGCGGCGGTGAGCGTGTCGAGCCGCTGCAGGACGGTCAGTTCCTCCGCAGACGGTTGCCGCGACGTACAACGCCGAAACCCGGCGGCGAGACCTTCCCGTTCGACGATTCCCGCCAGCGATTCGGCGAACTCATAAAAGCCCGCATCGTTCATCAACGTGAGCGCCTGAAGCGGCGTGTTGCTGCGATTACGGCGCGTGCAGGTGCTGTAGCCGTCCGGTGCATCGAACACATCGAGCGACGGCGGCGGCGTGGCGCGATACACAAACGTATACAGCCCGCGACGGTAGCGGTCTTCTCCCTGACTGACGCCCCAATTCCGTTTGACCTGCCCCTGCGCCATCACACCGTCGGGGATCGGAGGGAAGACTGGCGGGCCATGAAACTTGGGAGACATTAAACCGCTGGCACACAGGGCGACATCGCGAACAATCTCGGCATCCAGACGCAGGCGAGTCTGACGGGCAAGCAGGTAATTCTCGGGGTCCTTCTGCCGCAATTCCGGACGCTCGGACGAACTTTGCCGATAGGTGTGCGACATCACGATCAGCCGGTGCATCTCTTTGAGGCTCCATCCGCGATCCATGAACTCGACAGCCAGCCAGTCCAGCA
>JAHBXU010000359.1 GCA_019636315.1 Planctomycetaceae bacterium
GCGATCGGCCAGACGGTCGAGCAGGTTGACCTGACCCTGCCGAAACGCACTCGCCGGCACATCGCCAATGATATACACGTCGTAGGCCCCCGGATCGAACAGCTGCGGGGGGATCTGCGACCGAGCGCTCAACACGCCGGGCAGGAGAAACTGTTCGTCGAGCTGAATCTTTGCGGTGACGTTCAGCGTCCGTATAAACTTGGATTCATGCCGGCCGAACACGTCGATATAGGCGACTTTCAACCCGCCTTTGCGGACGGTGAGCAGCGACTCCAGCCGATTGTTTGTGCGCCTTAACTCTCCGTCCAGCGGAACGACTTCGACCGCGATCTTAAACTCCCCCGGCTGATCGGCCACCAACGACAGATCGACCGTGACCTGTTCGTCGTGATCCGGCACGGTCAGCGTGACCGATGGCCGGGCGTCGCCGACAAAGGGCACGGGTTTCAACTCTCCCGGTTCACCAATGCCCTTGCCGCTGCGGTCTTCTTTGAGCAGGCGGACTGTGACCTCGCGGCCAGTCGCTCCCTGCATCCGCAACTGAGCGCGGAACGGGACGGTTTTCTTCTCGAAGGTGACCGAGTCGGACACGACGTTGTCGACCGCCAGATCCAGCCCGGCCGCTGACAGGTCGGACGTGCCGATGCCGAACGGCACCGGATGGATGGGGACGCTGAGCTGCTCTGCGAAGTGTCGGGCCGCCTGGCGCGGATCGATGTCGTTCGGCGGCAGCGCCCTTTGCGTCCCGTCGCTCATGAGGACGACGCCCACGAGCCGTCGGCCGGTATCTTCCTGCCGCAGTTCATCGAGCGCCCAGCCGAGCAGTGTGTAATTGCCGTCCGCAACGTTTTCCGGATTCTTAACGGCCGTCAGGTTCTCGGCAAAGTCGATGTAGCGGATGTCGATTTTCTCCGCCAGTCGGGTGAGCGAGTCCTGCGCTTCCTCAATCATGCGGACGAGGTACTCGCGACGCGAGACGCCCCCGGGGCCATCGGGTGTCGCCATGCTGGCGGAGCGATCGGTCAGAATCACCATTTCGGCAGACTGCGTGTCCGTTTCAGAGTACCGCACCGCCGGGCGAAACATGGCGAAAACCAGCACCAGCGCCGTCAACAGTCGGAGTCCGATCAGCAATCGCCGTCGGACCGGCGGCAAGTGTCGCACCCGGCTCGGGTACGTCACCAGGACGACGGCCACCAGTCCCATCCCGACCAGCAACACGATCGGCCAGGGCCAGATTGGTTCGGCGATGAACTGCATGCTGTCGTCTCAGACAATCGAAAGATCCAGGCCGCCCGGGGCTGGACCCGCCAGGTGCAACGCTCACGTTGTCGCGGCCAGACTCCGACTCGCCGGCTCCAACGGCGGAGCAACCCACGTGGCCGGACCGGGCGCCGTTCCCGGCTCATCATCATAAAACCAGTTGGCCATGAAGTGTTCGGCGACAAAAATCAGCACCACGGCCGCCAGAATCCAGGGGAACAGCTCCTTTCCCAGGTCGGCCATGTTGATCTGTTCCTGCAACTCGCCAATCGACCGGGCGACCTGATAGCGCTGCTCGCCGAGGATGTGATCCAAATCCTCACTTGTGATCCGTGTCAGGTCGCTCTCGCCGCGCGGGGGATTGACGCTGAAACCCGACACGCTCGCCGGCGATCCGTCCGATCGCTTGAGGTCGTAATGCCCCAACTCGCTGACATCAGGGACTGTCAACAGTGTTTCGCCTGCGGGCAACGTCAGTCGCGACTGGCGGAAGCCGGGTTGTTGCAGGAGAAAAGTGCGTTCCTCGTCGGCGACGTCCAGCTTCAGCACGGGCTGCTCACCCACCGCATACGTCAATTGAACGTCTGAGTCCTGTGCCAGACGCCGCGCGATTTCATCGACAAACGCCAGAAAGGTGAAGACTGGACCGCTTGGATTCGGCAGGATATTCCATTGCGACCACCAGGCGTCCTTGATGTCGACAGCGGTTGTGAACATCAACACCCGCCCTCGTCCATGCGTACGTTCGAGCAATGCCGGTGTGTGTTCCGCGTCGGTGTATTCCGCGAGGACCGCCGCACTGTCCGACGGGTGAACGCGCCAGAAGCGTTCGACGTCCGCCGATTCCAGCAGTCCGATCAGATCCTCATTGGCGAGCCCGCGCATGATGGGGTGGTCGGGACTCGTCACGCGAAGGAATTTGACGCCCGGCGCCGTGTGGACATCCGGTGCACCAGGAAGAAACGCTTGCGGCTCCTCTGCGCGGTAGTTCGATGCTTCGATCGTATGTGACCCGAGGATGACCGCCAGGCCACCGCCGCGGCTGACGTACTGTCCCAGCTCGTTCCAATACCGGGACTCCAACTGCGGCACGTTGATGAGGCAGATGACGTCGTACTCGACCAGGGAGAGCCTGGACAGATCACCCGGACGGTGCACGGCCGTCTGATAACCGGCGACCTCCAGGGCCGTGTTCCATTCCAGAGCCTCGTCATCCGTCGGGCTGATCGTCAGAACCCGAATCGGCGGGCGTGTCGCGACTGTGAAATATCGCACGTCATCGAACGGCAAAGGATCGCTGGAGATCAGCCGAACTTCTCCGTGCACGATTGGTCCGGAGGTGATCGGCTGCGGCTTGAACTCCACGCGCTGCGGGATGCCGTCAGCGACCGCCGCGGCTTGCTGGTCGAATTTGATGAGCCGATCTGTCCCGTCGTCCAGGAGGAGTTCGACGGCGATGTCGTTCGCGGCCTCTCCCGTCCGGAGTAACTCTGCTGTGACCGCCACGTGACCGCCGATGGTGACCCGAGGTCGTACGGCCTTCGCATCGGTGAGAGCCGTATTCGGAGGATTGATTTCGCCGACGTCGATCAGGAAAACATTCACGGCCTGCAGGCGTTCGAGATCCGCCGCAAGCCGCGATGTGCCCCCGAGCCGCCAGGCCGAGGCGGCAAGATCGGTGAACACGTAGATCCTCCGCAGAAATCGATCCGTTCGCTGATCATCAGGGAGGGCGCCCTGTTCCGACAATGTGCGCTGCCGGTCGTCCTCCTGGAGCCGGAGCGCCGCACGAATCCGGTCGTTGAGCGGAAGACGGAGCGGGCGCAATTCGCGCGACTTGAGCTGCGATTCGGCCCCGGAGAGCGTCGACTGAAACAACAACGGGTGGTCGCTTCCCACATCGCCGATCGCGGCGCGACTCCCGGTCGGCAAATCACTCAAATGGGCCAGCGCGATCTCGCGAGCGACGTCAAGCCGCGTCTTCCCCGCCTGCTGGTAACCCATGCTCAGGCTGGTGTCGAACAGGAATACGGCGGCGACAGGCAATGTGATGTCGCTGGCCGGCCGGGGGGATTTGAGGTCCGCAGCGATACGCCGTTGATATGGCCAGACGACCGCTAGCAAGGTCAGCAGAACGGCTGCGACAATCGAACCTGTGCGCAACCGGAGCTTCCGGGAAGTCAATTCGTGCGACGGCAGAGCCGACGCCCGCCAGCGCGCAGCCATTCCGTAGTACGCACCGATCGCAAGGCCCACGATCGCCAGCAACGTCAATATTTCTCTCAGGCTGAGCGAATAATTGGCGGCCGGGACCGACGGGCGAGCCATGGCGAGAACGAGTGCGGCGATCACCGCCACCCTCAGCAGGAGCAGCAGCAGATGCCGAATGCGCATCCGCCGGACGTTCTGCCGTTGGCGTTGCTGAATCAGTCGCAGTGCCGGAAACAGGAGCTGCTTCGGTTTTTGCCGCAGCAAGAGGTGCAAAATCACCGGAATAGCGGCGAGTGCGAGTCCATAGAGAATGGCAGGATGCAACCAGGACATGCGACTTCGTCAGGTCGGACGTGCAGGGCGTGGGGCAGCCATCGGGCCGAGTCGCAGGGACCGCCAGCAACCGCCCGCACCTCGCCGCAGACTCTGGAATGGCATCCGCTCGCTGGTGAGAGGTTCCGAACGCGTCCCTGCACACATTACGAGCATCCAGTCATCCGGTGGTCTGCGGACGCCCTCATTCTACGAAGCCTGACACAATCTGAGGAGCCTCCAAATCCGATATCGAGACGGTGGTTTGCAGGACGGATGCGGGGTACGTGGCCGCGACGATCGATGGAACCACCTGTCGCCGTCACAGACGATTCGCGCGTCGGTGCGGGGGAACACCGGCGTTAACGACATTGAGAGGCCGCCGATCCGTCAGCGAACGGCTGGTTGCCGGTTCATCAGCCACAGCAGCATGGGAGCCGCGATGTAAATGGTGCTGTAAGTCCCGACGACGATTCCAATGAGCAGGCAATAGGCAAAGCCGTGAATGCCTTCTCCACCAATGACATACAGAATCGCGACCACAATGAGTGTGGTCAAGGACGTTAAGATTGTCCGGGACAATGTCTGATTGAGGCTGGTATTGATCATTTCCGCCGTCAGGGCAGGATTCTTCCCGCGGATCTCGCGCACACGGTCGAAGACGACGATGGTGTCATTCAAGGAGTAGCCGACGATGGTCATGAACGCGGCGATCATCGGCATGTTGACCTTGAATTCCTGCAGGCCCAGCAGACCACCAACAGCGTTCCCGCTCAGGTATGCGCCGATGGCGACGGACCCCACAACGAACAACACGTCGTGTACGATGGCGATCGCGCAGGCAATGCCGAATGTTACACGCTGAAACCTGAACCAAAGATATGCGATGATCGCCACGAGACTGAAGAACAGCGCCAGCAGGGCATCCAATTGCGTCTCGGTCGCGACGGAGGTGTCGAACGTGTTCACTTCCTCGAAGTTCGGGGCCTCGGCCAGTTGAGCCGCCAGGGAAGCCAACGCGGTTTGAATATCTTCCTGCGGAACGACGGAACCAACCTTGAGTACGAACTCATTGCCCTTTCCGGTCAGACTTCCGGAATCGGCCGTGTTGATGGCCCGGACGATACTGGCCGACTCCTCATACTTCGTGCTGCCGTCGTCTCCTTGAAGTGCACCCAGCGAATGCGCCGCATCGTTCGCGACGGACAGTGCGCTGATTGGCTCACGGAACGTCAGGGTCACCTCGTGACCTCCGGTGAAAGGATCGTTGTCCAGTTCTTCGACCGTGGTCTCTCCCTCCACGGCGGCCGCGTCGCTGATCGGCTTGATTTCCCCGACGGTCATCTGCTGCCGAACCAGTTTGTGTTCCGTACCTTCAAAGGCCTGGTTGATGGCGTCGGCCAGGACCTTCGGGTCCTGCTCAACGGTTCGCATGCGGAACAGTGTCGCCCGGGTCCCGT
>JAHBXU010000036.1 GCA_019636315.1 Planctomycetaceae bacterium
CCTGCCGCCGCGCGCGAACCGCGGAGCCACCGCACGGCGAACCACAAAACGGGCCACACGACAAAGAACACAACGAGCGTTGTCTTGGCCAATTGTCCAAACCCCAGCACGATGCCGGCCGCGAGTGCGCGCGGCCACGTCGGCTGACCCAGCCAGCGCCAGAACATGTAAGCCGCAGCCACCCCCAGGGCGGTCGTGCCCAAGTCGGGCGTCATCAATTGGCCGTGTGCGAGGATGTTGGGGCTGAAGCACCACAAACCGCACGCGATCAGGCCGGACGCGGGACCATAAAGCGCCCGCGCCCAGGCGAAACAAACACCGCCGCCGATCAGACTGAAGGGAATGCAGGCCCATCGCGCCAATGTGAACAGCCAGAATGTCCGTTCCCCATTGATCTCGACGAAGTCGCGGCCCACGAGATGAGCGGGACGGGTCGATGGAGACGGATCGTAGTTTCGCCATTCCGTTTTCGGATGGGCGAGGACGACCGGTGCAGCCGCGACCAGGCGAACGAGCGGCGGACTCACCGACGCCAATTCGAACGTGCCGAAATACCAGTGGCTGATACCCGCTGGCAGATAAGCGACTTCGTCATACGTGGGCGAGTGCCGATACGCGCCCCATCCCAGGAGGAGCGCGTGCAGGGCCAACATGGCGAGCACCAATCCGCGGATCGCAGGCTCGCCCAGTGCGAAGGGAGCCTTCCCACTTTCCGGGGTGACAAAATGGCGCGCAGAGTTTGATAACGGATCAGCGGTGGGCGGCGGCGCAGCAGGCGGGGGTGGAGGCGCAGCAGCATTCATGATCAAACATCGATACCCGCAATCTGCAGATCGCTCGACTCATCGTCAGTCGAGTTGTCGCCCAACTGCGTGTCAAGTTTGAGCCGCCGCAGCAGTTCGAACTGCATCCGATCCGGACTCCAGCGCCTCCATTTCCAGAGCGTGGCCACCGCGACGATGCCGTCGCGATAACGCAACTTTTTTCCGTCCGCCACACCGCGGGGCTGATAACTGACCGGCGCTTCGCGGATGCGCATTCCGAGGCGACACGCCTTGGCGATTGCTTCCGGACAGAACTCGAAGCCGGAACACTCCAGATCCATTGCTTGCAGCGAAGCGGTTGGAAAGACCTTGTAGCAACAGGCTTCGTCCGTGAGTCGAATCCCGAAGAGCAATTTCACACAGAGATTGAGGCACGCCACGCCCGCGCGGGACAACGAACGGCTCCGAGCCGCTGCGAACCGCGAACCTATCATGCAGTCAGCTTCGCCAGCCAGTAATGGTTCGACAAGTCGTGGATAGTCGGCCGGCGAGAGTTCCAAGTCGCCGTCCTGAATAATGGTGAAGCGACCGGATGCATAAGGCAAAGCCGTGCGAATCGCCGCACCTTTGCCTCGATTGTCGAGGTGCCGCAAAACCTGGATTGGTTGCGTCGCCTCCAACAATTCGAGAATCTCCGGGGTTCTGTCGGAAGAGCCGTCGTCAACGACCAGAATCTGCTTGTCATAGGGGACGCGCAACACGCGCAACACGCACTCCTCCAGCGTGGAGGCTTCGTTATAGACTGGAATGATGACCGTCAACGTCGGACGCCCATCGTCGTTTCCCGTCAGAGTCATGCGCGGCCTCGTCAATCCGGACACGGCGAGCGATTGTCCTGATGCCTTGCATCGGGAGTCGAACTACGTTACTCGACGGGCATTCGACAGGCAATTGCGAGCGGGGATGACGGAGCCCCATTCGCCTGATCACGACGATCCAGGAGAAATTGTTCATGTCTTCAGGCCGCGCCGCCGGCAATTCCGAAGGAGTCGAGCAATCACCAGACCCGGTTGGTCAACGTGTGGTGGCTATCGACGCGATGCGTGGACTTGCTTTGCTCGGTTCGTTTGTCGCCGAGTCGCACGTGCCGGCTTTGCAGAGGATGCCCCCCGCGCCGGTCCGGGACGCGATCCTGACGCCGCTGAGCCACTCCGCCTGGGAGGGATGCTCGTTCGTCGACCTGGGTTTTCCGGCCTACATCATGCTGATCGCCATGTCGATGGTGCTGTCGTACGACCGCCGACTCCTGCGAGGCGAACGTCGCGGACGGCTGTTTCGACGATTGGCCGTTCGCTCAGCGTTGCTGTTTTTGTTCGCGACAGTCTATCACGGTGGATTCTCGGCCCCGGTCGGCGAGATGCGGTTCACGCGAATCTTTCATCGCCTGGCGATCGCTATTTTTCTCAGCGGTGCGGCCGAGCTGACGCTCGACCTCCGAGGCAAAGTCGTCGCGCTGCTGGCAGTCCTCGGCGGGTACTGGGCACTGATGCAGTTTGTTCCGGTGCCGGGATTTGGTCCGGGGGACTACACGGCCGAGGGCAATTTGAACCACTATGTCGATCGGGTTCTGCTGGGGGCGGAGACGTATTTCGTGTTGAGCACGCTGGGGGTCGCGGGGACCTGCCTGATGGGACTTCTGGGAGGGGCTTTGCTGCTTGCCCCGGCGACTCCACAACAGCGGTGGCTGCGCTTCGTCATCGCCGGGATCGCACTGGTCAACCTGGGGCTGCTTCTCGATCAGATTTGCCCAATCAACAAGCATATCTGGACGCCATCCTTCGTTGTGTATTCAAGTGGATGGATCACACTCATCTTCAGTGGGATCTACCTGCTGACCGACGTCTGGGGCTGGTCCCGCTGGACGTTTCCGTTGCAGGTTCTGGGAGCGAACCCGCTGATCGCCTTCGCGTCGATCGGCCTGATCTCCTGGAGTCGCTATGCTGATCTGTTTGCCGGACGTGGAGTCGTCCCGCTCCTGGGGGGCGCTCAGCCGCTGGTTCAGGCGACGGTTCAGGTGGTCCTGTGGTGGTTGGTGATGTACTGGCTCTATCGAAACCGGTTGACGATCAAAATCTGAACTGGCGCGTAAGGAAGTCCAACGGAGGATGACGGTGCAACGGCGGTTCAATCGCACGGCGATCAAACTGGTGATTGCGGCTATCCTGCTCATGGGGAGTTGGATCTGGTGGCCGCCGCGCTCCGCGATCGAAGTCCGCACCGTCGCCGGTCCCGGCGTTCCCGGAAAGTACAAGCACGCATCTTCCGCATGCGAGTTGGCCGACGGACGGATCCTGCTCGTCTACTACAGCGGTTCGGGAGAATACGGTCGAGACACGGCAATCTATGGGACCGAGTTGGATCGGAAGACCGAACACTGGTCGCGGCCTCGCATCATCGCCGACGAGCCGTCGGTTGCGGAGGGGAACCCCACGTTATGGCGTTCGCCGCAGGGCCGCATCTGGCTGTTCTATCCACTCAGGCCCGGCGAGACCTGGGCCAGCGCACAACTGGTCGCCAAGATTTCGGAGGATGAGGGACGAACCTGGTCCGATGCGCCGCCGCCCACCGATCGCCCCGGCTATATGACGCGCGCCCGGCCCATCACACTCGCTGATGGTTCGTGTCTCCTCCCCGCCGACTTGAATCCGAGCATCGACCCGGAAGTCGTCTCCGCCCAGAGTGCTTCGCTCTTTTTTCGCTCGAATCCGGAATTGACGGCCTGGACCGCATCCCCGCTGATTCCGTCGCGACTCGGCAATCATCAACCGGCCGTCGCTCAGGCCGATGATGAGCGTCTCGTGGCCTATTGCCGTCGCGGAGGCGACTACTTCGGGCGCGATGACGGTCGTCTTGTCCGCTCCGAATCGCGGGACGGCGGTGCGACCTGGAGCGACGGGGCCGAAACGGAGTTCCCCAATCCCAATGCCCCCGTCGCCTTCGACCGGTTGCAGAGCGGGAGCCTGCTCCTCGTTTTCAACAACAGCACATTCGAGCGGACCCCGCTGGTCATCGCGATCTCGCGCGACGGCGACCGGACCTACCCCGATCGATACGAACTGGCCGGCGAGGAGTATTCCTACCCCTGCATCCTTCAGGCATCCGACGGCGAGATTTATGTATTCTTTACCGCCGGCGCGCGGTCGCACATCCGATACGTGCGGTTTCATGAGTGGGACGTGAGCCGCCAGGCCAACAGAGCATGATGACCGGGGACGATCGCATCAAACTTTCGGGAAGAGACATTCGTCTCAGCGGACCCTCGGCAATCGTGGGGATTCACCAGCCCCCGCAGCGTGCGGCGCGCATCGAAATGGTGGACGCCCTGCGCGGCGTGGCGGTATTGCTGTTCTTCGCCACGGAGTTCGGCTCGCACGCCCTTTACGCTCTTCCGACCTCGTCGGCGCTGGATCTCCTGCGAACACAACTTCGTCCATCCGTGTGGGATGGCTTCACATTGGCGGACTTGTGCTTCACAGCATTCCTCTTGATCGCCGGCGTCAGCCTGGCGCTCTCATTCGATCGTCGCTCCCGCGTTGGAGGTGGACGCCGCGAATTTGTGTTTCATTCCCTTTGGCGTGCCGCCGGGCTGTATGCGATCGGATTCCTACTCCAGAACATGGGCCCTGCCGCCCTTCGCGGCTTCGCCTGGACGGGGCCTCTGCAGCAGTTGGCGGTTTGCATCGCTGTAGGAAGCGTGGTCGCCTCCTCCGTGCGAAGTTGGCCGGCCCGTACGGGCGCCGCCGCCGCCGGAGTCGCGCTTGCGGGCACGCTGCTGGCCTGGACTCCTTTCCCCGGAGCGGAACTTGGTCGATACACGTTTGATCACAACCTGGCCGCATCTGTCGACAGCCGCTATCTGCCCGGACGAGGACATTTCGGCGCGTGGGATCCTCACGGTCTGATCACGACCATCTTTGCCTCGTCAATATTGCTGGTCGGGCTGGCGGCAGGGACGTTCCTGCTTCGTCGTCGGGGACAACCGCTCGCTGCCATTGCAGGCATCTCGATCGCCGGACTGCTCTCCCTCAACGCCAGCGTGCTCGTCAACTCGATGCAGCCGTGGAACCCGCATCTCCTCACGCCCGCGTTCCTGCTTGCCGCGAGCGGCGTGATGTTGTTCGCGCTGGCGGGGTGCCTCGCCGCCGAGCAAACGCCCGCACTGGCGAGAATCAGCGTTCCTTTCCAGATTCTCGGCCGCAATTCGCTGTTCGCCATCATCCTCTGGAGTGCAGCCATGCCGCTTTTCACCTGGCTGGCGCGCGTTTTCATCGCCAGTGACATGCCCCCCATCTTCGGCGGACTCACACCGCTCGTCCGGCTCCTGATCGAGTTCGCCGTCGTGTTCCTGCCCCTGGCCATTTTCTATCGCCGGGATCTGTTCCTGACCGTCTGACGGTTCACCAGGAGCGACGCGATTCCTCCCCCGCAAGACGTCGCAAATCCTTCCAGTCGACAGGCCGAATTCCGAGCACCCGGAGTTCATCGGCAAACTCCTGCGAGCACAGCGCGACAGTCTCCGCAACACGACGGTCGCCATCGGGTGGAATCCAGTCGCCCATTCCCCCGTCGCAGCAATGGACGACAAGCTCGGTCCATCCCGGATCCAGGCCGCGCAATGCCGTCAGCAGGTAAGACCGCTTCTCCCCGGCCGCGACCTGATAATTGTCGGCCTCAATCCGGTCCATCAGCGGATTTCGCCGCGTGTACAGTGCCTTGACTTGTTCGTAGTACGCATCCACAACCGCGGCTGGTAGTTCATTCTCCCATCCACGCGGGAGGGACTTTGCGTAGCGAATCGGCAGACCCACATCGCGGCTGATACGGACAAATAATGCGATCATTTCCGGCCGGCGGAACAGCGAATTCATGTGATTATCGAGGTGAGACAGCACAACGCCCGCTTCCTGGACGGACCGAATCTGAGCACGGACTTCGATTTCGACATCCTCGAGGCGAGCATTCCGCGCAAATTCGTCAGCCGACTTCCAGAACCAGCCTTTCGCATCGACCAGCGACGGAACAAGCGTCGGATCGGAGATCGGCCCCCAGCGCACGTCGTCCCATTCGGACGTCAACGTCACATGCACGCCGAAGTCCTTCTCGGGGTGAGACTCTGCATAGGCGGCGAACTCCTCGAACCCCGGACAGGGCGCCATGATGCTGGCAGAGGTCACGATGCCCTGTTCCAGTGCCGCGATCGTCCCGCGGTTGGCCGCGCTGCACAATCCCGCATCATCCGCATGAATCAACAGATACCGCTCGGGCGGAAGCTCCCACGCCGACGGCAATCGGAGGCCGGCAACAATCAACGCGACCCCCACCGCCGCTGCCAGACAGCAGGTGGCGAACAAGTCGAAACGGGATTTCCGGTCGGCGTGCGACATGCCCAGTCAATGGCGTCGGTCGAACCGTTGGATCGGAAGGATGGATTGTGGCGTGACGTTTGTGCGGGGCGGCGGGCGTGCAGTTGCAGTCGCCGTGCACCACACTACTTAAACTCTCCGCCGCCGAGAGTCCAGTGCGGGGAGTTTCTGCCACCCGTTTTCGGCCGGTGGGCCAAGCGAACCCCCGTTGCAAAACAGGGGGGTCGCGTTAGGATGACGTGAGGACATCCGGTCACGCTGGATGGAATTCCTCTTCCTCTGATGCCGCGCCGGCAAGGCTGCCTCACATGACTGACAACGGCTCGCACGCTCGTTCCGCATACACTCTGCCCCCCCTCGGACAGAATCCCTCGACGACCGCGCAGGGCACGACCCCCGGCAGCTTCGCCCAGCCGCCGGTCATTAAGCCGGGAGTCGACGGCCGCTGGACGTTCGCCTCCCCCGACACGCCCGGCATGCCGCAGCCCAGCGACAAGACAGCGTGGGACTTTCTGCCGGAGGGTTGGAGCAGTGGATTGGGACACCTCAATCGATTGACGGAAGCGACACCACTCGATCCACGGTCTGAGCCAATCGAAGTGATGGGACGAGTGACCTTCATCGAATCTATGGGAACTCTCCGCTGGGTCGTCCGCCCTGAAGGCTTCACCCCCATCACGCAACTCGAACACGCCCGCCTCGGCATCATCACGCCGGAAATGCGTCGCGTCGCGGAGCGTGAGCCGCATCTCACCGCCGAGCAGGTTCGCGACGAGGTCGCCGCCGGCCGCATGGTCATCCCCGCCAATAAAGTGCACCTCGGCTACAACCTCGATCCGATGGCCATCGGCCGCGCGTCGAAGACCAAGGTGAACGCCAACATGGGAGCATCGCCCGTTTCGAGCGGGACCGATCAGGAAGTCGAGAAGCTCAAGTGGGCCGAACGCTGGGGAGCCGACACGGTGATGGACCTGTCCACCGGCGGCAACCTCGACGAGTGCCGCGACGCCATCATCCGCAACTCGACCGTCCCTATCGGCACCGTGCCGATTTACTCGATGATCATCGGCCGTAAGCTGTACGACCTTGATGCGGACGTCATTCTCTCGTCGCTCGCTCATCAGGCATCACAGGGAGTCGACTACTTCACCATCCATGCCGGCGTGCTCCAGGAGCACTTGCCGCTGGTGAAGGACCGGTTGATCGGCATCGTGTCCCGCGGCGGCTCGCTGCTCGCCAAGTGGATGCTCGATCACGATGAGCAGAACCCCATGTACACGCTCTGGGAGGACATTTGTGACGTCATGCGTGAGTATGACGTGACGTTCTCTATCGGCGACGGTCTCCGCCCCGGCGGCCTCGCCGACGCCACCGACGCCGCGCAGCTCGCCGAACTCTGCACGCTCGGCGAACTCACCGAGCGCGCCTGGCGGAAGGGCGTTCAGGTGATGATCGAAGGCCCCGGCCACGTGCCGTTCGATCAGATCGAATACAACATGAAGCTCCAGCGCACGCTGTGCCACGGAGCGCCGTTCTACGTCCTCGGCCCGCTCGTGACTGACATCTTCCCCGGCTACGACCACATCACCAGTTGCATTGGCGCGACGGCCGCGGCTTATCACGGCGCCAGCATGCTCTGCTACGTCACGCCCAAGGAGCACCTCGGCCTGCCGAAAAAGGACGACGTCAAGCAGGGCTGCATCGCCTACAAAATCGCCGCCCACGCCGCCGACGTGGCCCTCGGCATCCCCGGCTCACGCGACCGCGACGACGAACTGACCAAAGCCCGCGCCGCTCTCAACTGGGAAAAGCACTTCGAGCTGAGCTTCGACCCCGACACGGCCCGCGCATTCCACGACGAAGACCTCGACGTCGACACCGACTTCTGCGCCATGTGCGGCCATGACTGGTGCAGCGTCCGCATCTCCAAAGAGATCGTTGAGTTCGCCAGCGGCAAGGACGACTCCTACCGCACCACCCGCGCCAAACTCACCGCCGCCCTCACCCCCGAGCAACGCACCATTCTGGAGCAACGCGGCAACCTCTCGCCGGAAGAGATCCACAAGCTGGCGTCAAAAACAAGAAAAGCCGTCGGCGCCGACCCCGGCCAGAAAGCCAACTGCCACAGCGACTACACCGACGACGACACAGCGAAAACGCTCCAGCAACTGGAACTGGTCGAACTGGAAACCCCATGACCCCGTCGGTTCGGTAGGGTGCAGGAAACGAAGTGCAATGCACCACGTGACCGGTGCATTCCGCATTGCTCCATGCACCCTACAGGGCTGTGGTTGCGTGTCGTTCCAATCGCCACCATCCACAAAGGTTATGCACCAGAACTCTTATCGGACAGCCTCTCAGAGTTCGCCGGTCAATCGCAATTCACCCGACGGCGCAGGGGATAGCCGATCCACGTCACTAAGCCGACCACGAATAGTGTGATCGAGGATGGCTCCGGCACGTCTGCCGTTTCAATGGTGTTTCCGGTGAGAGTCATTGAAAGCAGCGAGAATTCGCCGCCGCTCGAAGGGGACAGAGATTGCGGCTCCAAATCGATGAACAGATCAAGAGAACCGATCACAGCCCGCACGTCTCGAATGCGCCAGTTCGTAGGCACTGCGGTCCCGGCGAGGGAATGCGTGGGAACTCCGTCGAACACCGGGAACAGGATTCCCGCTACGTCCAGCCCATAGTCGATCTGAAACGACGATTCATCGAACTGGACTAACGGCTGCAGCGCAGGGAGAAGAATGCCAAATATGTCGGTCTGGTCCGCAGCACGGTAATTGAATTTCAGGTTGAGAGTGACCGGCGTGAGCTGCACACCATTCGGGACTTCGGCGAAGACTTCAAAATCGACTTGCTCTCCGGAGATGACCGGCCCATTGTCTGCGGCGGTGAGGCGTGCGCGGCTCACTGGCATTGTGGTCATGACATTCTGGAGCGTCACGTCAACCGTGTGAGTTCGGACGAAGCGTCCTGGCAAGGTATCAAAACCAGGCGGAGGTGGCGGAGGCGGATCACCCGCATCAATATGAATGCTGGACGAGGCTGGGTATGGCCCTCCGGCGGATTCGCCACTGGTCACATCCCACCGGATCATGCCGGCTGGAAGTACTGCGGATCCCGGACCGGCGAGCACAACAAGTGCGAACCACACGGACTTCAAAGGGGCAGACTGCATGCCGACTCCTCAATACCAAGATAGCCAAGTTCCCGAAACTGCTGGAAACCGATGACCCGAAGTCATCAGTTGATGTCGATCACTTCCTGCCGCCTGCGCCGTGTCGCGATGAGGCCGAGACCACCGATGCCGAGTAGGACTAGGGAGGAAGGCTCCGGGTCCGCCGTTGTGCCATAGACAAGATGGTCAACCGCATCACAGGGAGATGCTCCTGTTACGCTTATCGTCAACCGAGAGAAGGGATTGTCGTCGATCACGCCGAAGAAAAAGCGGCTTCCGCCCTGGAAAAGTCGGCGGAGTCCGGGCAACAAGCACGTCAAACGGTCCCGTGTCACTTTCGATGCCGAGAGTCACCCCGAACGATGTCTCAAGGTTGTCGATGTCCACTCCGAACGTATTGATTGGACTCTCGAACGAGACGAGCAACTCCGTAAACAGGACGACTGCTCCAGCACCTTCTGAGACCCATTGCAGGGTCGGGAAATATTGGAAATGGACGGACGACAGAAATCGGAAATCGCCAAAGTCACGACGAAAAGTCGTCGGAGCAAAACCCGAATGGAACCCCTCAGTCAATAACCCATTGGTAGCTGCCTCGAAGGCGGCACAATCACTGAAGATCATCGCCCCGTATGTGGTTCCACCGTGGGATACCAGTGCCATCAATGCCTCTGAGATGGTGCATATCCAGCCGTCACGAAACTGACGCATTTGCGTGGTCCTCGCTTGGGCGTTGCCGACATGTTGCCATTTGATGACACGGGCGACAATCTCCCTGAACAGGGAGGTATTTCAGGCGTCGGCTGGGCGCCATGTGGCATCCGGAGTCATGCTCACCCGTTGGCGTGAGAGCATGCCAACCGACCGCAACGCGTTCGTGGTCGGCATTCTGATTGGGCGCAAGGCGGTCCGCAGAGCAGGCGGCGAATGAGGCATGGGAGGGATTGCCTGGCGCTCAAACCTGCTATGATGCGGGCAGCGGATGGGTTGCCTCTTTGGGGGCGATGTGCCTTGTTGGCGTGCCGCGCTTTCCGTCGGGCTGCGGAATGTCAATGAATTCAGGTTCCCTTTGTGAGACCCCCCATGACGCGGCGTGCGGAAGGCGCGGCGGAGACAACTCCAGGATGCTTTAACCAACGGGCCGTACTCGCCCAGTATCGAACGCCTCACGGCGGAAGGGGAATTGGACAGTTGTTGGCCACCATCGTGCCGTTCGTCCTGCTGTGGGCGGCGATGTGGTACAGCTTGCGATATTCGTACGCGGTGACGCTCCTGTTGTCGGTCCCCACGGCCGGCCTGCTGGTGCGGCTGTACATTCTGCAGCACGATTGCGGGCATGGTTCGCTGTTCCGGTCCAAGCGTTGGAACGACGTCGTCGGGCGCGTGCTCGCCGTGATGGTGTTTACTCCGTACCAGGCCTGGAAAAGTCAGCACGCACAGCACCATGCCACCGCCGGCGATCTGGATCGCCGCGGCATGGGCGATGTGCAAACGATGACGCTCAACGAGTACCAGCGACTGACGTTGATCCAGCGGCTTTGCTACCGAATCTATCGCAACCCCTTGTTCGTGTTCGGGATCGCCCCGCTGTTCTACTTCGCCGCGCGGCAGCGATTTACGTGGGGGCTGCCGCCGACATGGAAGAAGGAACGGGCCAGCGTGTACTGGACGAATCTGGCCATACTGATCGTCATCGCGGGCCTGTGCTGGCTCCTGGGCTGGCGGGAATTCCTGCTCGTCCATGTGCCGGTCGCCGCACTGGCTTCTTCGGCCGGTGTCTGGTTGTTCTACGTGCAGCACAACTTTGAAGAAACGTACTGGGAACGTCACGAGCACTGGGATTTTGAGACGGCGGGACTGCATGGCAGTTCCTATTATCAACTCCCCCGTCCTCTGCAATGGATGACCGCAAACATTGGCTTTCACCACATCCACCACCTCGACAGCCGCATTCCCAACTACCGCCTGCAGGAATGTTACGACGCTCATCCGGAGTTCCAGAACGTTCACCGGTTGACCTTGCGCCAAAGTCTCGCCTGTACGCGCGTGAAACTTTGGGACGAAGAACGTCGGCAGATGGTGGGATTCCCCCGTCGTGTGCCCGCGGCGAAATCCCCTCCGGCCAACAGGCAGAGTGACCGACATCCGGACTGACGATCACACGACGCGCCGGTGGGCAGGGGGCGACGGGACGCGAAAAGCGTCCGTCATCGAATCACGGGGAGCCTTGTTTGCCGCTCTTGATCATGCGCGTCGATCACATTCATCGCTGACGGGCGTCGACTCGCACGGTATGCTGTTGTTCAGTCTGGCGGCGCTGGGATGACGCACTGAGGCTCGATCTCTCTGGGGGCGAGTTTGCGGCTGTTTGGCTTCAGTCCGGGTGAAGTTCTGATGCAATCCGATCTCGATGAGCAATTCGTTCAGTCGCGGCTGGAGCAGTGTTTTGAGCTGCACGAAGTCGGGCGCGAGCTTGCCTTGACGGGCTTGCGTATGCGTTTTCCCGAAGCGAGCGCGGACGAACTATGGGAGAAGCTCCGCGAGCAGCTGGCACGGCGACGGCGAGGGAAATGGGGGATCAATTGATGGATTCCCCCCTGGCAAACCTGCTCCTGGCGAAGCTTCTCCGAGACGTCTGCGATACGTTAGATGAGGCAGGCGTTCCCTATGCAATCATCGGAGGAGTCGCACTGTCGATCTGGGGCGAACCACGAACAACTTTCGATGTCGATCTGGTGGTTGCCGTCAGTCCGGAAGAAGTTGAATCCCTCTGCGGAAAATTTTGTGAGTCCGGCCGATTCCCGTTCGAACCGAGCATCTGTCCGATGCCACGGATGACGCTGGTCCGCGTGCATCAGGGCGACCACGACAGGATTCCGTCTGAGTTGCTTCTGGCGGACTTGCTGGTGCACGAGGACGACACCGGGTCGCACGTGATCAACCGACGCCGCAAAGGCAAATTCCTGGGACATGATTACTGGTTCTGTTCTCCCGAGGACCTCATCGTGTTGAAGCTCGTCGCCGCTCGGCCTCGCGATCAGCTGGACGTCTTCACGGTCCTTTCTCAAATGTCCGAAGAGCTTGATTCGCTTATCTCGAAGAACGTGTCGTTGCCGTCGGAAAGAGAGCGGCGTGGAGCGAGTTGTTGAATCTATGGAAAACGCAGTTGTAATCGCTGACGTCGGAAATCGAGAGGTTCCTCAAACCGGGGAGCTTCGCGCCTGCGATTCGGTTGTTGACTGGCTTGCGGCCGAAACGAACTGCTCGGAGCATGCGGCGCGGCAGGCAGTGGAATATGTGGCGGCTCAGAAGGCAGCCGTGCAGGTCGTGCCAACGCAGACGCGGGTGGTGTTCGAGCGGTTCTTCGATGAGTCGGGCGGGATGCAGCTGGTTGTGCATGCGCCGTTTGGGGGAAGAATTAATCGGGCATGGGGACTGGCGATGCGGAAGCGGTTCTGCCGTTCGTTCGATTTCGAATTGCAGGCGTCGGCCGATGATGAAGGATTTGTTCTTTCGCTGGGACCGCAACACAGTTTTCCCATCGAGTCGCTATTTCCCATGTTGCGGACGGACAATGTCCGCAATCTGCTGGAACAGGCGCTGCTGGCCGTGCCGCTGTTTCCAATGCGGTGGCGATGGAACGTCACCCGGGCATTACAGGTGGACCGGCGGAAGAACGGCCGCAAGGTGGCGCCGGCATTGCAGCGGTTTCGCAGCGAAGACCTGCTGACGGCCGTGTTCCCCAAGTTGACGGGCTGCCAGGAAGAGCACACGGGGGATCATGTGATTCCCGATCATCCGCTGGTGCGGCAGACGGTCGACGACTGTCTGCAGGAGGCGCTCGATCTCAAAGGATTGCAGGAAATACTGGAACGGGTCGAGCGGGGTGAGATCACATTTGTGGCGCGCGACACGCGGGAGCCGTCGCCGTTCGCTTACGAACTGCTGAACGCGAACCCGTATGCGTTTCTCGATGGGGGAGAGATTCAGGAACGCCGCGCGCGGACGGCGTTGACGCGGCGGAGCATCTCCATCGAGAGCGTGCAGGATCTCGGGCATCTCGACCCGGAGGCCATCGCCCAGGTCGTCCGCGAGGCGCAACCGCTGGTGCGCAGCGCCGATGAACTGCATGACGTGCTGCTGAGCCGTGTGTGGGTCTTCGTTGATGGTGGTTTGGTCGATGAGACA
>JAHBXU010000360.1 GCA_019636315.1 Planctomycetaceae bacterium
ATAACCACTCCAGCGCAATCCCTCCGAACCCCATCCCGGCGGTTTGCAGAACTTCGCGCCGCGATGGAACCGTGCGTGGCCGGAGGAATCGTTCAGTCGACATACAGAAACTGATTGGCGTTGAGGAGCACATGACAGAAATCCACCAGGTGCTCGCGATCGATGGTCGATGAGTCGTCCTCTGCGGAGACTCCGATGAACTCCAGTGCGGCTTCAAGCTCTGACTCTGACGGCGGCCGGGTCCACGCGCGTCGGATCGCATCGACAAGGAACACGTCCGATGTCGGATGGCCGGCGTGTACCAGCCGCTCGGAAAGTGCTTTGGCCCGGTCCAGGGCATAGGGACCATTGATCAACAGCAGCGACTGCATGGGAGTCGTCGTCGCGGTTCGTTCTGCGACGCTCTTGAGGCCGTTCGCCCTGTCGAACGTGTGCAGGAACTCTTCCGGCGTGTTGCGAAAGACTTTGACATAGAGCCCGCGGCGGGGAACCTTGGCCTCCACACTGGGACCACCCACCGTGGGTTCCAGTTCGCCCGTCGCGGTGAGCATCGCGTCACGGATCTGTTCGGCCGTCAACCGGCGGACGGGCGCTCGCCACAGCAGCGCCCCTTCGGGATCATGCAGCAGGCATTCTGCCGCGTGAGGATGGTGGGCCGACTGCCGCCATGTGGCCGATGTGAGGATCAGGCGATGCAGTTCCTTCATGCTCCATCCGTCCTCGATGAAGTTCACGGTCAGCCAATCCAGTAGTTCCGGATGGGTGGGAGGAGCTCCCAGCCTGCCAAAGTCATTCGGTGTGGCCACCAGCCCGATGCCGAAATGCTGTTGCCAGATGCGGTTCACGATCACACGGGTGGTCAGCGGGTTGTCCGCTCGTCCGATCCACTCCGCAAGGGCCGTCCGTCTCCCGGAGGAACTTCCACGCGGCGTGATCTGCGGCGCAGCCGAGGCCGAATCGTTCGCGAGCACGGTCAGAAAGCCGGGGTCAACCCCAGGCAACGATCGGCCGGAAATCTGTGTCGGCACAATCTCGCCGCCGGCGTCAGCAACCGTCATCACCACTGGCAACGGTGCCGGTTGGAGTGGGCGAAAGGCTTCGATCTCCTCCAGGAGTCGATCGTATTCCGCCTGTTCATCAGAAGACATCACTTTCCGCGGACCACCCCCTTCATCTCCGACCTGCCGTTCCATCAGATAGGTCATCTGATGATCCCAGGATGTCCGTTCGAGCGGCGGTTTGAAATAGCTGGCCTGAATGTCCCGAGGAAACTTCTCAATCACCGTGTCGCGAACACGCTCGGCGTGGGGCTTCGTCAAAGCGTCAAGACGGCCGCGCAATTCCTGAGTGGCATCTTCCCAAATCGCCTGCTGACGCGATCTGACCACCTCGTCCTCGGAAGAAGTGGCCGTTTCCCGATCCCGCCAGAGCAGCGGCTCGAAGAACGCCTGCAGTTGGAAGTAATCTTTTTGAAGCAGCGGGTCGAACTTGTGGTCGTGGCAACGTGCACAGGCCAACCCCATCCCCAGGAAGACGTCTGCGGTCACGTCGGTGATTTCGTTAAGAATGTCCTGCCAATGGGAGCGGGCGTCGCGCTGGTTGTATTCATAAATGCCCAGCCTTAAGAATCCCGCAGCGGCCAATGCCGCGGGATCGTCGCCGGCCACTTCGTCGCCGGCCAACTGCTCTGCAACGAAGGCCGGATAGGGCTTGTCGGCGTTGAAGGCCCCGACGACGTAATCGCGATATCGCCACATGTGGGGGCGATACGTGTCCGCCTTCCACCCGTCAGATTCCGCATACCTCACAAGGTCCAGCCAGAAACGCGCCCAGTGCTCTCCGTAACGTTCGTCGGCCAGAAGCTTGTCAATCAACCGCTCCCAAGCTTGTGGTGCGTCGTCCGCAAGATAGGCATCGATTTCTTCCGGCGTCGGCGGCAATCCGATCAGATTGAAATAGACCCGACGGACCAACGTGACCGGATCGGCCTCGGGAGCTGGTCGCAGCCTGGCCTGCGCGAGGCGCTGCCATACGAAACGGTCGATCGGATGCATCGACCGTTCCTCAACGGCGGCACTTGGAGTCGCCGGTCTCGTCAACGGCTGGAACGCCCACCACTCGCGGTCGGCATCGGTGATGTGTCCGGTCGACTCCCGCAGGAGTTGCGAATGTTCCGGCCACAGAGCGCCGGTGGTGACCCACACGGTGAGCGCTTCAATCTCTTCGTCGGACAGCTTCCCGTCCGGAGGCATTTCGAGGCCGCGGTGATGGATGGCTTCGACGAGCAGACTTTGTTCAGGCTGCTCGGGCGCCACAGCCGGTCCCGACTCGCCCCCTCGGATCATTGCCGCGCGCGAATCCAGCCGCAGGCCCCCCTCCTGTTTGCTCTCGCCATGACACTTGAGGCACCGCGCTTCCAGGAGGGGCCGCACGCGCTGTTCGAAGTGCCGCGCGGTCGGCGGAGAGGGCTCAGCGACCGAAACGCCGGCGGTCAATACGACAAGCAGACAGGCGATGACATCGCAGATTCGACTTCGCATCCAATCTGTCCGGAGGCTGGAGACCACGGGGTGCTGCCAATGGAAGCGGCTGTCACTGCGATGATACCAGCTTTTCTCGTCGAGCGAACCCTTTTCGTCCAGATCGTCGGCACCACTCTGGCAAAGGGAGCCGGAGGGAGTGCCTCTCCCAGGTGTTCGCGAGGTTACACGACGAGATACGGCTCGGCGCCGGCCGCCTCACGCACCTGCTGGGCAAGTTCGCCCACGAGCACTTCGATGTTGTCTTCGATGCTCGGGGGAGCCTGTGGCTTTGCGGCGAATGCAGGCTCGTCGATGCAGGACCGATTGCGGCCGTCGAACGCGGCGACCTTATAACACTCGGCCATCGTGGGATAGTTGAACACCGTGTTGCAGAAGTAATCGATTGTCCCGCCGAAGGACATCACCGCCTGCCCGATGTGGATGATCTCCGTCGCCGTCTCGCCAATGCAGTGCACTCCGAGCACCTGTCGCGTCTCGCGATGGAACAACAGCTTGAGCATGCCGACATGGTCGCCGATGATCTGGCCGCGGGCGATCTCATTAAAGTTGGCCACACCGACTTCATACGGAGCGCACTCAGCCGTCAGCTCTTCTTCGGTCTTGCCGACCATCGAGATTTCGGGAATCGTGAACAGCCCGTAGGGAATCTGCTGACACGGCTGAAACGGGAGACCGAAGGCATGGCACACGGCGCGACGCCCTTGCTCCATGGACGTGCTGGCGAGCGCCGGGAAGCCGACGACGTCGCCGACGGCGTAGATGTGCGGGACATCGGTCTGGTGGTCCGGACTGCACGTCAGCCGGCCGCGGGCGTCGGCCTGGAGCCCGGCCGCTGAGACGTTGAGCTCTTCCGTGTCGCCCTGCCGCCCGACCGAGAAGAGGACGGTGTCAGCGATCACCCGCTTGCGGCTTTCGAGTTCGACAACGACGCTGCCACGTTCGGTATGCCGGATGTCGGTCACCTGTTCACCGAGCCGGAACGACATTTCCAGCGTGCGGCAATGGTATTTGAGGCTGTCGACGATCTCCTGATCGCAGAACGGCAGCAGCCGATCGCGGCCTTCCACGACGGTCACCCGCACGCCGAGCGTTGCAAACATGATGGCGTACTCGATGCCGATCACGCCGCCGCCGACGACGATCATCGACCGCGGAATCTGATCCAGCTTGAGCACTTCGTCACTGTCGAAGACCTTGCGGCCGTCGAACGGAATATGGTCCGGCCGCGCCGGCCTGGTTCCACTGGCAATCAGCACGTTCCGGCCATTGAGTCGCCGCGTGGTGTTGGGGCCGACGACTTCGACTTCGTGCGGCGAAACAAACCGGGCCGTTCCGGCGAACACATCGATGCCGTTTCGAGCGAACTGGTCCTCGATGACTCGATGCTCGCCGTGCGTCACCTGCACCAGCTTACGGCGCAAGTCGTCCATCGTGATGTGCCGCTTATGGTGATACTGCTCGCCGTAAACCTCGCGCTGCCGAAATCCGGTCAGGTGAAGGATCGCTTCCCGCATGGTCTTCGACGGGATGGTGCCTGTGTGAAGGCAGACGCCGCCGATCGCCTTGGAATGCCGCTCCACAATGGCGACCCGCTTTCCCAGCTTGGCGGCTGCAATGGCCCCCTTCTGGCCCGCGGGACCACTTCCAATCACAATCAGATCGTATGTCATCTCGAGACGGAGTCCGGTTCAACGAGGGTGGTGAGTCAAGAGATGCTGCCCATCACGCGTCCACAGTTGCGGCCAACTCGATCGGCGACGCATCCTGCAGCAACAGCAGAGGTTCGATATCAATTCCCACCGGTTCCGGCCGCGCCGCCGCGTGAGACACGTTGGCAGCAACCTCAAGTGAGAACTCGGCCACGGTCTGCGGCACGCGAATTCCCACCGCCTGCTTGGCGGCAAAGGCCAATGCAGCGGCGGCCACCGAAAAGACGGCGCCCATCTTGGCAGCGCCCTGGAGGACAGGGTCGGTGAATGCCTGGCCGGAAACAAAGAGCGCCACGGTCAGCCCCAGTCCGGCGACGATGCTCGCCACGAACACATGCCTTAACGACATGCCGCTGGGGAACGGGAAGCCCAACCGGTTCGCGATCCAGCTGAAACTCGTGATGCCGATTGTCTTGCCGACCAGCAGCGAGGTGAGGACGATCCAGGTCAGTCCGTTAATTTCCGCGAACGCGACGCCCGCATTGGCGAAGGCGAAGAAGAACAGTCCGAAGTCGACAAACATCTTGATGTCGTGCTCGAAGCATTCCAGTGTGCTTGCATGCCCATGACCGGCCTCGCCGGCATGGACGGCGTCCTCATAGAGTCCCAGGTCCACCTTCGGTCCGGGCAGGAAGGGGACGATGAACACCAATGCCAAAGCGGGGTGCAGATGGGCGCTGTACAGCCCCCACCAGCAGAGCGCTCCGCCGATACCGACGTACGGCAGCCAGGAACGCACGTGGGCGCGTCGCAATCCATAAGCCGCCAACATGCCGGGCACGATCCACAGGGCATTCTGCCAGACCGTCGGGTGCTGCGGGTCCGGATAACCGATGGCAATGATCCCCAAGCCAATGGCGTCATCTGCAACTGCCAGCAACAGCAGGAAGCTCACCGCCGGATGCCCCTTGCCAAAGAGGAACCGCGCGGCAAGCCAGGCCAGTGCGATGTCTGTTGCCGTGGGGACGCCCCAGCCTCGCATCCAGGCGGCATT
>JAHBXU010000361.1 GCA_019636315.1 Planctomycetaceae bacterium
GACAAGGAATGTCCGCGCAGATCGTGCGGGTGCTCAAGATTTGCGGTCGTCCAACGAACAGTCAGGAACGTTGCCCGCAGTTGGAACTCTCCGTGATCCGCTTTGTCCGCTCATTCAGGAACCTGAGTATGTATCGCGCCTCGACTCGATGGATTTCCGCCTTGCTGTTGACCTCGCTGCTGGCGCCCGCACGGCCCCTCACGGCCGAAGACGGCGAGGCAACCAAGCCCAAGAAGTCCCGGCCGGCGGTCGTCGCGGTCTTCACGTTCAATGGCGCCGTCACAGAAAAGCCGACCGCCGATGATCTTCCATTCGCCTCCATGCAGGGCGAATCTCTGCTGCAATTCATCGGACGCGTCGACAAAGCGACGGAGGACGACGACGTGAAAGCGGCCGTCCTGCTGCTCAAGAGTCCGTCGATCGGCACGGCTCAGTTGGACGAAATTCGCGCGGCTCTCAAGCGATTTCGCGATGCCGATAAACCGATTTACGCCCATGCCGAATCGCTGACGACCGGCAGCCTTGCGCTCCTGGCCGGCGCATCGCGGATCAGTATCGTGCCGACCGGCGACTTGTTCATCAATGGGCTCTACGGCGAACAACTGTTCCTCCGCGGACTCTTCGACAAACTTGGAGTGACGCCCGACTTTTTGACCTGCGGGTCCTACAAGAGTGCTGCCGAGCAGTATATGCGGACCGGTCCAAGTCCCGAGTCCCAGGAGATGACGAAGTGGCTGTACGACGGGATTTTCGACTCGATCGTCAAGCTCATCGCCGATGGCCGCGGCGTGGCGGAACAGAAAGCGAAGGACTGGATCAACGTCGGGCTGTACTCTGCGGAACGAGCCAAAGAGCAGGGGATTATTGATGCCGTCGAGTCGCGGTCGGAGTTTGAGGCCTACATCAAGCAGCAACACGGCGACGACCTGAAGTTCGACAAGAAGTACGGCAAGAAGGCCGCGACAACCGTTGACCTGAATAACCCGTTTGCGGCCCTGCAACTGTGGGCGCAGATCCTCTCGCCGCCGCAATCCCGCCGGTCGACGAAGGACGCCGTTGCCGTGGTGTACATCGAAGGCCCCATCATGGTCGGCGATCCGGAAGCGTCCATTCTCGGCGCAGTGGAAGGGGCATTCAGCACGCCGCTTCGCAAGGCGCTCGACGAAGTCGCCGATGACGATGCGATCAAGGCGGTCGTGCTGCGCGTCAACTCGCCGGGTGGCTCGGCCGTCGCCAGCGACATTATTCTGAATGCGACGAAGCGCGTCGCCGCGAAGAAGCCGTTTGTCGTCTCCATGGGCGACGTGGCCGGCAGCGGCGGGTACTACGTGGCGTGCGGAACCAACACCATCTTCGCCGATGAAGCGACGATCACCGGTTCGATCGGCGTCGTCGCCGGCAAGCTGGTGACAACCGACATGTGGAAGCGATGGGGCATCAACTTCAGCCCGGTCAAACGAGGCGAAAACGCTGGAATTCTGGCCGGATATGAAACGTTCAGCGCGGACGAGAAAGTACAGTTTCAAGCTTGGATGGACGAGATCTACGGCGTCTTCAAGGGGCATGTGACCGCCGCACGGGGCGACCGCCTCAAGAAGCCCCTGGACGACATCGCCGGCGGCCGCGTCTTCACCGGCAAGCAGGCGCTGGAACTGGGTCTCGTGGACCGGATCGGAGGACTCGATGACGCCATCGACCATGCCGCAAAAGAAGCCAACCTGGATGACGGCAAGTACGAGATTCGCGTCGTCCCGCGTCCCAAGAACTTCCTCGAAGAGATTTTCGCGGATCTGGCCCCTCAGTCCAAAGACAGCGACAAGAAGCTCTCGCTCCACCTGCTGGGCGCGGTCGGTCCGGCACTCGAAGCGGCTGATCCGAAACGGGTCTCCCTGATCAAGCAGGCTCTGCAGCAACTGGACATCCTGCACGCTGAGGGCGTCATGCTGACGATGCCCGTGCTGGATCTGCGGCCGTAGCGACGATTGCGACTTCACTCGCAAGGCGGCTTCCCAAGTGATCGCCGGGGAAGCGCGGGGGGTCATGCCGACGTATTCCCCGCCGACGGCTCTGCTGTCGGCCGTGATTCGGTGTGCGCGGCTCCCCGAAAAGGTGTTGAGCGGTCAAAGCGTCGACGGCAACGTTCGACGGCAGCGCCCTCGGTCCGGGACATTGCAGTGCCATTGGCGTGGGCGACTTCCGTTGATGAAATCGCCACGCGCGGCGTCATACGCGCAGCGGCTCTTGGCGGGATGGCGCGCCGCTGCTGCCTGCGTCGCTGTCCGGAGGTTGTCGTCCATCCGCACGCAGACGGGTCAGCAGCCACAACATCGCCGGATAGGTCACGATGCCGCAGAGACTGGCCACGATCAACGATCCGATCAGGAGCGGGACGCCGACTTCCACACACAACGTCACCACCGCGTGCCACCATTCCTGGAATCCGTTGAAGTCAAAGATGGCGGCAAATTCGTCCCGCGAGATCGTCGATGGAGCGTACAGGGTGCCCACGGTGTAGTTGAACCAATATAGCGGCACGACGGTCAGCGGATTGGAAATGTAAACCGCGATGACGGCCGCCATCTTGTTGAACCGAAAGAACGGTCGCGTCAGAAGGGCGACGAAAAACACAATCAGCATCTGAATGCCGACCGTGGGCGTGAGCGAAATAAACACGCCGATCGCGGCTCCCAACGCAATGCTGTGCGGCGTATCGTCCAGCATCAGCAGCGCCCGCAACCACTGTCGCGGGTCACTCCACCAGCGAAGATGTTGCGTCTGAGGCATGCGCACGCTTCTTGTGACGATCTCTTGAGATCACTGACGACCGACGGCATCGATCCTGAAGAGATCAATGGGTCGACAGGATCGCAGGGGGAACTCAGTTCTCGGCCAGCAGACTCTTCACAAACGGAATGACGTCTGCTTCGTAGGTGAATTCCCCGTTCGTGCGTTCGTTATTGTCGAACCGCTTTCGCAGATTTCCATTGCGATCGTAAACGTACACCGTGGGATAATCGATGAGATCGAGCCGCTCCTGCAACCAGTCAGGATCATCGGTTCCCAAGACGTTATCGAAAGTCGCTCCCTGCTCCATCAGAAACTCGAGAACCTGCTCCCGATAAGATTCCGGCGGGCGGCTGGCACGCCCGCTGTAGTCCACCGAGTACGAAATGCACGCCACCTGATCACTTAAATCGCGATGCAGCCCGACAAAATGGGGAAACTCGCGGCGGCAGGGCACACACGACGTCGACCAAAAATCCAACACGACGACGCGACCGGTTTTCGACGCGACCAGTTGCTCCGCCTCATCCCAGGTTGTCAACTTGAGCGAAACGTCCTGCCGATCCTGCTGTGACAAGTCCGTTGCAGCCCCTGCGAGCTGACCGTCTGCGGATGTCTCCAGCAATCCCAGCGTCTCGTCCTCGACGGGCGGTTCCG
This sequence comes from Planctomycetaceae bacterium, assembly GCA_019636315.1. Lineage (GTDB taxonomy): Bacteria > Planctomycetota > Planctomycetia > Planctomycetales > Planctomycetaceae > JAHBXU01. The sequence continues at coordinate 3,442 of JAHBXU010000361.1, forward strand.
ACTGCCCTTCCGGAGGCGGGCCCAGGTCTTCCTCGATTGCGGATTGCCCCGGCTGGGGAACTTCTGCGCCTCCCGGCCCGGAATCTGAAGTGTTGCCGCCGCACCCCGTGAGAGTCGCGCAGACGAACAGAATGGCGATTCCCCCGACGGTCATTGCCACCCGCACCAGATGCGGAAAGAAGTCTCGCGCCAGTCGTGTCATCGATTCGCCTCGGCTCTTCACCAATCGCTTACTTCGCTCTCCGGACGACGCTCGCCCCAAGGCATCATGGCGAAGCCGCATCAATAGGACAAGGGCGAATTCCCGCGAGCTGGCGTCCAGTCCATCCCTCAATTGGTCGCAACGCACCAGAACAAAACGTCGGAGTTTCCTGACGAGCAACATGGTGCGAGATGAGGGAATTGAGGAATCAGCACTCGATGAGGATCGCTCCAGGAACCCGCGCGCGACCCGCATTCTTCAATGCTCACACGGTGCAAACCGACGACCACATCCACGCAGCTTCTCGCCGTCTCTGCTGACCATCAAAACCGCTACGATAGTCATCGGCATCAGTCGATGGTTTGGTTCACTGCACCAGTTTGCAGGCCGGTGACGATGTTGGCGGTCGCAAAACCAAAGGCTCCCCCGGATCTGGTGCGACACGGTCCCGACGTGCATTCTCCATCCTTTGGCGATTCTGATGCTCCGGGCGAAAACGAGGATTGTTTGCCGCACATTTCCGTGACCGTACAGAAATCCCTGGGCCGGCACACGGAGGCGGTAAGATCTGACGGCAGCAGCGAAATTGAGCGACAGCCGGAATTGGGGCAACGGTCTTCTCCACGATGGATCCGCCATGCGGGTCACCCAAAGGTCCACTCCCAAATCGATGGCTTTGTGGTCGAACGCCGAGAGGGTCGCGTCCGATGCCCAACTGGCGAGCACGAGGGCTGGCCCCCCATCGACCGACGGCAAAGCCGTCGGCTGGGGTTGATTTACGCCATGTTCATGCATCGATGAGCGGCCTTCGAGACATCCCGCGCGCCTCTCCCGCGAACCATACGGCGACACGCCGGTACCGAAATTCTTTCATGCCCCCTCGGGCGACGGCGTGCTTCGCCAAACTTTCCTTTCGATGCGGTTCTGATACGATCCCGCTGGCGGCGTATGGGTCGGAAGCGCCGTCGCAACTGTTTCGGGAGGTCGCTTTGGCGGTTCGATACGCAGATGAGTGGGCGCTGATCACAGGGGCATCGTCCGGCATCGGACGAGAGTTTGCGCATCAACTCGCGGCGCGGGGGATGCATCTGGTGCTTGTGGCCCGACGGCAGGAGTTGCTCGAAGAACTCAGCCGCGAACTCCACACGCGCCATGGAACCAAGACGCTGATCATCGTCGGCGACCTGGCCGAGGACCAGTTTCCGCAGCGGATGTACGAACAAGTGCAATCGCGCGGGCTGCGAATTCAAGTGCTGGTCAACAATGCCGGCGTCGGCCATGTGGGAACGATCGAGTCCGTCGAAGTCGCCCGCATGTTGCACATCATCGATCTGAATATTCGCGCACTCACGGAGCTCACGTATCTTTTTCTCCGGGGCATGTTGGAACGCAAGGAAGGGGCGATTGTGAACGTCGCCTCGGTCGCGGCGTTTCAACCTGTCGCCTATATGCCGGTCTACTCCGCCAGCAAGGCGTTCGTCCTGCATTTTACCGAAGCGTTGTGGGCCGAGACGCGCGACCAGGGGGTGACCATCATGGCGTTGTGCCCGGGCACGACGCAGACCGAGT
>JAHBXU010000362.1 GCA_019636315.1 Planctomycetaceae bacterium
GGGATGCAGGCAGAAATCAAACGACTCGCCGAATCACCACATCGGAGCAACTCATGATGAATCGTCGTCATTTCCTGCAGTCCAGCGCTGCCGCCGCGTCCGTTCTTGCCGCTCCCGCGCTGGTGCGCGCCCGTAACCTGAATTCCAAGTTGCAGCTCGTGGCGGTCGGTTGCGACGGGAAAGGGTATTCGGACGTTGCGGAAATGGCGTCGCATGAGCAGGCCCGGTACGTTGGATTTTGCGACGTCGACCTGGCCCGCACGGAGAAAGTCAAGAAGCTCGCACCGGAAGTCCCCATCTTCCAGGACTGGCGGGTGATGTACGCCGAACTCGGAGACAAGTTTGACGGCGTGACGGTTTCGACCCCCGACCACATGCATGCCATCATCACGCTCCCCGCACTGCAGATGGGCAAGCACGTCCATTGCCAGAAGCCGCTCACGCATAACGTGACCGAAGCCCGACTGGTTCGCCTGCAAACCGAAAAGTCCGGCGTCATCACAAGGATGGGCAACCAGATTCATTCGCATTCGTACTACCGGACAGCCGTTGCCGGCGTGCAGTCAGGGGCGATTGGCAAAGTGAAGCAGGTGCACTCCTGGGTCGCGGTGCCGGGGCATGGTCGGTCGTTTCACATTTCGCGGCCGACGAACCCCGTGCCGCCCCCCGACTCGGTCAATTGGGAGCAGTGGGTCGGCGTCGCCCCCATGCGGCCCTATGGCGGCCCGGACGTCTACCATCCCTGGGGCTGGCGTGACTGGCAGGCCTTCGGCAACGGCGCACTGGGCTACTTCGGCTGCCACGTGCTCGATCCGGTGTTCTCCGCGCTCGACATCAACGCGGGCCCGACGCAGTTTAAGGCCGATCACATCGGCATGAACGACGAAGTCTGGCCGGCCCAGAACACAGTCGATTACATCTTCCCCGGCACACGATTCACACTGGGAGACACGTTCCCTCTCACCTGGAACGATGGCGGACGCCTGCCAAGCACTAAAGGCTCGCACCTGCCGCCGAATGAGGCCCTGCCGCCGAACGGGTCTCTGCTCATCGGCGAGGCGGGCAGCGTCGTGATTCCACACGTGGGGGAACCCCGCTGGTATTTCGCCGAGGGGGCTCCCCGGCCCAAAATTGAAACACTCCCCAGCCTCAACCACTACCACGGCTGGATCGATGGCTGCCTCTCCGGCAAGCAGCCGACCGACGGCTTCGACTACGGCGCCCGTCTGACCGAAGCAGTCCTCCTGGGCAACATCGCCGTCCGCTACCGCCTGCAAACGCTGCACTGGGACGACGCCAACCTGCGAATCACCAATCTCGACGAGGCCAACCAATACCTCACGCGCGATTACCGCAGCGGCTGGGAACTGCCCGCGCTCACCTAGCGGTCAATGACCGTCCCCACCCCACCGCGCATGAAAACGCCGGAAGCTCCAACCTGCTTGAAGCTTCCGGCCAAGGCGCCGCCCGGATTCGAACCGGGGAATAACGAATTTGCAATGCTGACAAGATGGCTGATAGGGGGTGGGTACTCCCTCATCAGTATTTTGTCGCTTGAACAAACGCGGGTTTCGCATCGGGATTCCTTGTTCCGGGCGAGGCCCGCGTAACTTTTTGGGTAGCCCGGATGTAATTCACCTTTACTGCCCCGTGGCATGTTTGCGGGCGACTGGACTTTCCCCCGTTTGGTGGGCGCTCGGGAGAGAGCGTCTCATCATTTGTGAGGAGAGAGCTTGATGTCGAAGAGTCGTCGCCGTTTGACGGCCGAGTTCACGCGTGAAGCCGTCCAGATGATCCAGCAGCAGGGGCTGTCCGTCGCTGAGGCGGCCCGGCGTCTGGATGTGCATGAGTAACGTGCTCAGGAAGGGGCAACGGCAACTGGAAGTCCCGGGGGAACAGGATTTCCCCGGCCAAGGTCAGCAGACGGCGATTGAGGAGGAGAACCAGCGGCTGCGGGAGGAGAATGCCCGGCTCAAGATGGAACGGGACATTTAAAAAAAGCGGCGGTCTTCTTCGCGAAGGAGTCCCGGTGAGAGACGCCTTCATTGACGACCATCGACAGCAATGGCCCGTGTCGGTGCAGTGTCGTGTGCTCAATGTTTCCCGCAGCGGATTTTATGCCGGGTGTGCTTGTGGAGAGAGCATCACGGCACAGCGTCGTGCGGAACTCGCCGAGCGGATTCGTGAGGTCCATCAGGAGAGCCGGCAAACATACGGTTCTCCTCGGGTGCATGCCGAACTGCTGGCTCAAGGTCGTTATTGCAATCGCAAGACGGTGGCCAAATGCATGCGGGACGCTGGATTCCAGCCAGATCGCACCGCAGGTTCCGGGTGATGACGACCGATTCCAACCACGTTCATCCTGTGGCTCCGAACATTGTGGATCGGGACTTTCAACCGGCCGGCAAGAACCGGACCTGGGTGGCCGACATCACGTACGTGGCGACCGACGAAGGCTGGTTGTACCTGGCGGCTGTGGAAGATCTGTTCACTCGACAGATTGTGGGATGGTCCCTGTCCGGGCGGATCGACAGCCGCCTGGTGGTGGATGCTCTGGAAATGGCGATCGCTCAGCAATGTCCAGAAGAAGAGTTGATTGCTCACTCCGATCGAGGCGTGCAGTATGCCAGTGGGCATGACCAGCGACTGCTCAACGAGCATGGCATCACGTGCTCGATGAGCCGCAAAGGCAACTGCTGGGATAATGCCCCGAGGGAATCCTGCTTGGCGCCGCTGAAGAAAGAGTTGGTCCATCACGAGCAGTATCAGACCCGGACCGAAGCTCGTCACAGCCTGTTTGAATACATCGAAGTGTTCTACAACCGAGTCCGCAGACACTCTGCGTTGAACGATCAGTCACCAACGCAGTTCGCCGAGGCCGCATAAGCCTAACCCAGCGCCCACCAAACGTGGGAAAGTCCAGCATGGCCTGACTCATCGTGAAGAATGGCGTGGTCTGATCCTCTCGGACGCTCATTCCGTTGAAGGAGTCGAGGGAATTCAGGCCTCAGTGAAGACAGATGCGGGGTCGCAGACCGGCACCTGGTCGAGACCGTTGGTGGTGGGCGAGTCCTGCATGACGGCCGTGTCTTCCGCGGGGCAGGCGAAGCGCTCGCGATGGACGAGGAATTCGACATTGGCCATACGGACGCGATCACCGTGCCGCAGGGCGACGTCGCGATAGCCGATGCGTTTGCCGTTCAAGTACGTTCCATTGGTGCTGGCGAGATCGCGGACGAACAACCGCATGCCGACCACGACGAACTCCGTATGAAAGCCGGAGATCTGCGGCGACGCGAGGACAAAGTCGGCATTCTCGCGGCGGCCCACGCGGAACCGTGCGGAATCAATGACGATCGAAAAGACGGTCCCGCCGTGCGGAGAGGCGAATTGCAGTTGCCAATGGATCGGTTTTGACGGGTTGTGACGCAGCGAGTCGTGCGCGACTTCGCCCATGGGAGGACCTCCAGGAAAATGCGCTCGGACGGCCCAGAGAAGAGATGCGAGAAGCTCGCAAGGGCCCGTCGAGTCCTCCAGCTATGCGAGTTTACTCCCGCGCTTCCGGTCAGGTCGTCGGATTCCGGAGATCTGCCGTAAACCGACTTCGGGATGTAGCGATTGAACCGATTGTGTGTACTCCGCACCAACTGATTCGTCCAATTGAGCGGCTCGGAGGGCGTTTCGCTGGCGGTCAGCGAGATTGTCATGACCGATCGAGACCGGTGCGGGTGGCGGGAACCGGGTCAGGAATTCGTATGGCGGGGGGAGGTCTGGTCCGACCGGTTCTTCTCAAGCGAGGGTCGATGGGGAAACGATCAGAACATTGGGCGTCTGTCCGCAGCGAGTGTTCTGGCGTGCGCTGAGTCCGGCAGGCTGCGGAACGTTGGGCGAGGAGCGGTCTCGCCGACGGGGCTGTTCCGTGCGTTAATCTTTGATGATCAGGCAATTTGGCAATGACACAAGAGTCCTTCTTCGGATTCCTTCGTCGGCCGTTTCAGGCATCGCCGCAAGATGAGTCGTTCGTCGCGCTGGCGCCAACGGTCGAAGCCATCCACCAACTGAAAGAGGCGGTGGAGAAGGGGGACGGAATCTGCGTCCTCACCGCCGCGCCCGGACTTGGCAAGACGGTGGTTTGCCGGCAATTGGAACGGCAGCTCGAAGAAGACTTCCTGGTGGTGCGTCTGCCGAGTTGCAATTTTCCCACCCGTCGCTCGTTGTTGCAGGCGATTCTGCATGCACTCCATCACGAGTACCGTGGGCTGACGGAGCAGGAAACGCGACTGCAGGTGCTCGCCGCGGCCAAGTCCGCGCTGGAGCACCAGGACGGACTGGTGCTGATCGTCGACGAGGCGGATCAGCTCGGGGCGCGTCTGCTGGAGGAACTCCGCTGTTTGACGAATCACGTCGAGCGCGGTCGTCCGCTGATTCGCGTCGTGCTCAGCGGCCAGCTGGCGCTCGAAGAGGTGCTGACCCGTCCGGAACTCGACGCGTTAAACCATCGCATCAGTTGCCATGCGACGTTGGAACCATTCGGCATGCAGCAGTCGGCGCGGTACGTGGATGAACGATTGGCGAGCGTCGACGCATCCGCCAGCTCGCTCTTCACAACGGACGCATTGGAGATGGTCTGCCGAATCAGCGACGGCAATCCCCGGTGCCTCAACCACCTGGCGGATGCCTGCCTGACAGGCGCGGCGGCGCTGGCTCAAACTGTGGTCGCCGCCTCCGTGGTGCGCAGCGCCTTACATGAACTTAAGCAGCTACCGCTGCACTGGAATGAATCCGTCGGCGACCAGCCGTTGGATGTTGACGTCGACGACGCGTTGCACAATGAGGTCGACGATTGTGCTGACCTCGAAGGAGAACTCGATCTGATCACACTCAGCAAGGAATCCGGGTCGGTGGAAAGCGAGGCCGACGCTTCGTTCTATCCTGCGGAAACCGCCTGGACGAATGACGTCGCGACAATCGAATTCGGCAGTCCGGCCGATCGCGTTCCGATGACGGTCCCTGTGGCAACTTCTGCACCGGCGCCTTCTTCCGGACGACCGCGACGTGCGTCGATTGGAAGTGAGTTGCAGGAGTTCGACGTCTACGATCCGTACGCGGCGCTGGATCGAAACTCCCGTGCAGAAGCCGGGCTGGATCCGATCGATCGTCAGATTCTTTCACTCCCGGAATCCCTGCTCAGGGTGCGCACGCGAGGGGAA
>JAHBXU010000363.1 GCA_019636315.1 Planctomycetaceae bacterium
GCTGTTCAATCCGGCTCTTCAGTTCCACGATGAGCAGGAGTTTGTGGACTCCATTCTCGCCGACCAGCCGGAGACGCCGTTCTACTTCGCAGTCATGAAGCGGGTGAACAAGGTCGGTCCGGTGCTGATCGGCGACCTGCCTCCGGTAAAATCCCCCGATCCACAATTACTGCCGTCGATCGCCCGCAAGGGACTGACAATTGATACGACTCCTGCGGAGGAATTCGCGGCCGCGCATGTCCCCGGGACGATCAACGTGCCGGTGAACATGCTGGCGCAGTGGGCCGGATTCCTTGTCGACTATGACAAGCCGCTGCATCTGGTGGCGGACTCCGCGATGCTTCCGGACATTCTGCGGCGGCTGCGCTCCATCGGCATCGACAATGTCTGCGGATCGTTCGATGCGGCGGCCGTCAAAGCCAGCGGGTTGCGAACCGAGTGCTACCGCTCGGAGCCGCCTCAGCAGCTTCGTCAGCGCATTGACGACGGCGAGGTTCAGGTGCTCGACGTGCGGGCCGCGACCGAATTTCACGACGGGCGTATTCCCGGCGCCGAGCATCGGTTTCTGGGGAAGCTGTTGCGGGAACTCGGCGACATCGACCGATCGCGGCCGATCGTCGCCCATTGCTTCGGCGGCGGACGGTCTGCCATCGCCACGAGCATCCTGCAGCGCGCCGGTTTCGATGTGACCAATATGGCCGGCGGCTACAAGGCTTGGGTCGCCGCTGGCCTGCCCGTGACGAACGCGCAGGTACGGCATGCGTGATATTCGGCGCATGTTGAGTCCCTACCCCACTTTTCAAAGAGGTGATTCGATGAACCCAGATGTCAACGACTTGACTCAGGAGGGCCGTGTGCAGACGCATACGCGGTCCGACTGTGATGGGAACTCGTGTCCGACACGCCTTTGCTCACCATGCTTTGTCGTCTGGGGAGTTATTGGCGTGTGGCTGATCATCAACGTGTTGCTGGAGGCGCTCAGATGAGGAAGCAACCGGCCGGACAACTGGACCAGGAACTCCGGGATGCGAACTCATGCATCGTCCTTGGAGCCTGGTTAGGGGCTGTAGGATCGGGCACGGCACTCCTCGCGGGAGCGACCTGCCCAATCTGCATCGTGCTGGCTCCGGCATTGATCGGAGTCGGCGCCTTTAAGCGATACGCCGCGGGCCGGAAGAACCGGGCCAGATGCAACGGAGACCATCCTGTGGAAACAGAGACGCGCTCCTGAGGAGACAAACCAGGAAGGCCATATGTGGGCATTGAGCGTATTGTTCGGCTTGTTGGTTGGTCTCTCGCTGGGACTGACCGGCGGCGGCGGGGCGATCTTCGCCGTCCCGCTGCTGGTGTACGGGCTGCAGGTTCCGACGAAGGAAGCCGTTGGAATCTCGCTCGCGGCGGTCGGAGCGACGTCATTCGTGGGATTCGTGCACCGCTGGAAGCTCGGCGAGGTCGAGGTTCGTACGGGGCTGCTGTTTGCCGCAGCGGGGATGCTGGGAGCGCCGGTCGGGACCTGGCTGGCCGGCTTTCTGCCCGATGGGGTGCTGCTGCTTGCGTTTGCGGGACTCATGGTGATCGTCGCCGTGCGATTGTGGCAACAAGCGTCAAAGCCGCGCGCGCCGATCCCGGATTGTTCGTCTCCGGAAACTCAGGACGGTCCCACGTGCCGTAGGGATGCCTCTGGAACCCTGATTCTCAACTCCCCCTGCGCCGCATTGCTGTTGATCGTCGGCGCAATGACGGGAGTCCTCTCGGGTCTGTTTGGTGTCGGCGGGGGCTTCGTGATTGTCCCAGCGCTGGTCCTGTTCAGCGGGATGTCGATTCATCGTGCGGTGGGAACGTCGCTAATGGTGATCTCGCTGGTGAGCGTCTCCGGGATCGCCTCGCAGATCTGGGCGGGACGGACCATCTCACCGGTCGTGACCGGATTGTTCGTCGTCGGGGGCATTGCGGGTCTCTTCAGCGGGCAGCAGATCGGCCGCCGGCTGTCCGGGCCGGTGCTCCAGAAAGTGTTCGTCGTCGCGATTCTCGCCGTTGCTATGTTCGTGATCGTTCGCAATCTCAATTCGTGATCCTTGCCATCGAGTTCGCCATGTCCAGCAGTATTCATCATCAGATTGTCATTGTCGGCGGAGGGACTGCCGGCATCACCGTCGCCGCACGGCTGACCCGCGGTTGGTTCACACGCCGCGACGTCGCAGTGATTGAACCATCGGACAAGCATTACTATCAGCCGCTGTGGACGCTGGTGGGAGCCGGTCTCGCAAGGAAAGAAGTCACCGAACGCCGCGAAGCCTCGGTGATGCCGCGCGGCGTCCACTGGATCCAGGATGCGGCCGTGGAGTTCCTCCCCTATCAGAACTCACTCCGGACCCGCGACGGAAAGACCATCACTTACGACTGGCTCGTCATCGCGGCCGGCCTGCAGATCAACTGGGACAAAATCCCCGGATTGAAGGCATCGGTCGGCAAAGACGGTGTCTGCAGTAATTACTCCTATGAGACTGTCGATTCCACCTGGGCAGCGATCCGAAACTTTCGCGGCGGCACGGCCGTATTCACGCATCCGTCCGGCGCCGTGAAGTGCGGCGGAGCGCCGCAGAAGATCATGTTTCTGGCCGACGATCGGTTCCGCGAAGCTGGAATCCGAAATCAGACCAGGGTGATCTTTGCCGCGGCACAGTCCAGCATTTTTGCCATCGAGCCCTACCGGGCCACGCTGGAGAAAGTCGTGGCCCGCAAGGAGATCGATTGCCGCTTCCGCCACGAATTGATCGAGATTCGGCCGGCATCCAAAGAAGCTGTTTTCAGGCATTTGGACACTCAGGAACAGGTCACGATGCATTACGACCTGCTGCACGTGACGCCGCCGATGGGGCCTCCCTCGTTCCTCGCAGTAAGTCCATTGGCCGACAAAGGGGGGTGGGTGGATGTCGATCGAGAAACGCTCAGGCACACACGGTTTGCCAATGTCTTTGCCTTGGGAGATTGCAGCAATCTTCCCACGTCCAAGACGGGGGCGGCGATCCGCAAGCAGGCACCGGTTGTCGTGCGAAATCTTCTGGCGTCGATGCACGGACAACCCCCGGCTGCCCGGTACAATGGCTACACCTCCTGCCCGGTTGTGACCGGGATTGGCAAGCTGGTCCTGGCTGAATTCAACTACCAGAAGGAGCCGGACGAGTCGTTTCCCATCGACCAATTCAAAGAGCGCTGGACCATGTGGGCGCTGAAGCGCTACCTGCTGCCGGTCATGTACTGGCACGGAATGCTCAAAGGGCGGATGTGAACTGAACGACGATTCGCTTCAACCAATTTTCAACGACCGGGAGTTTGTGGAAATGCGTCTTACGCGATTGATGATCGTCGGGATGAGTGTCGTCGGGTTTGCCGCCGTCGGTGTGGCTCAAGAAAAGAGCGTTAAGCCGGGGAGTAACGATGCCTTTCGCGACCCCGATGTCAAGGAGTTCATCGGGCGATTTGAGGTCGAAAGCCGCGAGGTCTACACGCGTCGCAAGGAGATTGTGGCCGCTTGTCAGATCGAGCCTGGACAAACGGTCGCCGACATCGGTGCAGGGACCGGACTTTTCACCCGAATGTTCGCGGAGGCCGTCGGCGAAGAGGGGCGCGTGATTGCGGTCGACATTGCCCAGAACTTCCTCGACCATATTCTCCAAACAAGCCGCGAGGCGGGCCGGCGGAACGTGGAAACGCTCCTTTGTCGGGCGGACTCCACGGAACTGCCGCCGGAATTGGTCGACGTCGCATTCATCTGCGACACGTACCATCACTTCGAGTTTCCACACAAGACGATGACCTCGCTCTACCGGGCCATGAAGCCCGGAGGGCGCGTCATTGTGATTGACTTTCGCCGCGTCGAAGGGAAAAGCACCGACTGGATCATGACGCATGTCCGCGCCGGACAGGATGTTTTCGAAGCCGAGATCGTCCAGGCAGGATTCCGGAAGATGCGAGAATTACGCGAGTTGCTTGAGGAGAACTACTTCGTCGTATTCGAGAAGCCGGCCCTCGCATTCCCCATCATCTCCCAGTACGGTGGGGTCCTTCCTCGACCTCAGGCGGTCGAGCAACCCCAACCGGGATCGAAGGTCGTCTTTGATTTCACCGCCAGCGCCCTGCCTGCCGACGTCAATCACGGCCTGGACCGAGTCGCACGTTTGCTCAATCTCTTTGGATCTGCCGGACGACAGGCCGTCGATGTGAAGATCGCCGTCGTGCTACACGGCGATGCCACGACCTCAGTGCTCAGCGACGCAGCCTACAAGGATCGTTTCGGCGTCGAACGGAACCCGAACCTGCCGCTGATCCAGGACCTGAAGCGGGCAGGGGTGGATGTCTTCGTCTGCGGGCAGGCACTCAACTACAAGGGCCTGGCCGATGCTGAGGTCGCCGACAGCATCCCCATTGCCGCGGCGGCCTTGACCGTCGTGATCAACAAACAAACCGACGGTTACGCCTATATCCCCGTGCGGTAAAGCGAAGGAGCGGCGTCGACAGGCAGTCCCCGTTCCTGAGGGAATGTCGGTGTCTGCGACCCGGAGTGTTCGCCATCAGGCAGTGTGAAGATCCGGCTTGACCGAGCGCCCGCTCCAAAAAAGGCCTCTCGGCGAATCGATTCGTCGGGGGCGGATATCTCATTGACAAGTGACTCGCCACGTTTCAACCAGTCGTCGGCTCGCAAATAGACTCCGTTGCCGGTCGTGCCGCCCGAGTAACGGCACCGATTGGCGTCAAAATTCATGACTGTCGTTGAAGCCTCTCATCTCCAGCCTGGTCTCCTTGCAAAGACCGACGTCGCGCTCCTGGTCCATACTGACTGAAGTGATCCATACCGATGCGAGTTTCAGAAACTCGTTCCTGCAGGCGGTTGCATCAGCCGCCAGCAGGAAGAACCCCGTCCTCGGCCGCAGCGATGAATTCCCCGACTGCAGGTGCAGTGGGAGGTGTACTCCAATTGATGGCATAACAGTGGTCTTGGCGCTCCGCATTGGTGACCACTGACGAACCGTCCTGAGTTGCAAAGTGTCAAGGTCACCAACCTGCGTCGGACCGGGTGGCCTCGGGACGTTGCCGTCCCGAGGCTCCCACAGACCCGTACGTGCTCGCATTAGAGCATACGGTTCCTCAGATCAGGGGTGCACTGCGTGCCTGTAAATTGAACGCACGGTGCGCACGCGCGCCAGCG
>JAHBXU010000364.1 GCA_019636315.1 Planctomycetaceae bacterium
AACCGTCCACGCCCAGGCTCCACTTGCCGACCGCGCCCGTGCGATACCCGGCGGCTTGGAGAACCTCAGCGATTGTCACGTCTTCATCGCGGAGGAACGTGCCGTGCGGGATATTGTCCCGTATGCGTGCATGACCGTTGTGGACGCCCGTCATCAGGCAGCAGCGCGAGGGAGCACAAACGGTCGACCCCGCGTAGCACTGAGTGAACCGCATTCCTTCACTCGCAAGACGATCAAGCTGCGGTGTTTGAATCATCTGCTGCCCATAGCAGCCGAGGTCGCCGTACCCGAGATCGTCCGCCAGGATGAAGACGATGTTGGGCCTTGGCGCCCGCGAGCCTTTTGCAGCCGTCACGCCCAACGGGGTCAACTTCGCGGGATCGACGTCCAGCACCCTGGCAATGGCCGTCATCAGCACATCTTCGACGGCTGGATCGGTCCGCGAGACGGCGCTCGTTTCGTAGCCTCCTTGTGAGTAGGCGATGCGCGTACCGATGTAGCCCGGACCGTAGTCGCCATAGGCCGCCATCGCCACGAACAGATCGGGGCGCAGCGCGGCTGCCGCGAGCTGGTATTCGACAAACAGTTCACCCGGCAGATGCAAGACTCTTGCGGGCCCGAGCCGCAGACAACCGATGTCGATTGCCGGTCCGTTCTGACACCGCCGAAGGAACGTCAAATCGCGTGCCGCAGCATCCCGTTGATCGAAGTTGGCTTCAGCGTTTTGAATTGTCGCGAGCAGTTCGGTTTCGATCAGTCGGTCACGGGGGGGGAGGGTCACCGATTGCACGGTCCAACCGAGATCCGCGGCAGTGACGGGGATGCGCTCTGTGTTCTCAAGCGCTTGCCGCATGCCATCGGCCACGCGGGACGCCAGAACGGCCCGATTGGGATGGGAGCCGTCGTTATACTTTCCCGCTCCAATGTTCCCGCCCGCGCCGTTGAAATGAATGTGCGTGGCGTCCATCAGGTGCTGCCGCGCTTCGCGGGCCATCCCCGGAAAATCCGGATGGGCTTTGTCGAGCCGGTAATAGCTCTGCGGATGCGTTGCGTAATAGGTGATGACCGAAATCAGATCATCTCCGTCGTAAAAGCTGATCGACCGCAAGAGAGGATCGATCGTCCCTTCCGGGAACGCGCGAACCTTCGGGTCGGCGCACGCTGTGAATCGCACGTGCTGCACCTTCCCGTCTGGCCCGAGAATGCGGCGATTCGATGCAACCTTCTCCACTTTCGCCTGTCCAAGTCCGACATGGGTGACAGGCCGTGCATCCTGGACGGCCGCTTTCGCCGCGACGCGAACGTCGTTCAGCAGTGAGTTCACCCAGGCGACGTTGAATCGACGATTGCCGAGTCCCTGAGCGGCGAGCAGATCTTCCGTTCCCAAGTCGACAAACGGTGCGTCGTGCTGATGCAGTGTGTGCACGGCGACCCGCTCCGGATCGGTGCCTACCGCATCGGCCAGCACTTCACGGAACCGGTCGTGCGCCTGATTTCCGATGCCGATCCAGTCGGCCGCGACGAGCACGATCGGCCGCTCGTCACCCAGGAGCACGATCCCCTTGATCCGCAACGAAGCAACCTGCTCCTTTTGGGTCGTATAGGCCAGCGGACTGCCGAGCGGAGGCGTCGCATCGAGGTCGAACACTCCAATCCGAATGGGATCACCGGCAAGGACCGCCGACCCTGGCGATAGCAGAGCCAGTCCGGCAACGACGCCGAGGACGAACATTCGCACAAGTTGCATGATTCAAGCCTTTGAGTGAGTTGAATGCGGCCGATGCGCGACTTGGCAGCCATCGGTTCGTCAGACAGTCGATGGAGATCCGCTGCACAATTCGGAATTCAACCGCCAAGTCACCAAGAGCGCCAAGGAACGCCGTGAGACTATTCCACCGTATGCGCTCTGATCGTGCAACGCGCGGCCGGGATGCCGACTGCGGCCGCGTGAACGTATGGAATGAACGTCCCGTTCCAGGGCGGCGTTGCCATACCTGGTTTCTTCCTTGAGGAAGTTTCAGAACGATCTTTCCTCAAAGGGGGCCGGAGTTCGAGCCTCTGCGAAACGCGCGGCATTTTTCCAGCCAGCGTTTTCCGTTGGTCCAGTCCCCGAATACCCAGAATTGGCTTTGAAATCCGTCTTCTCCGATTTCTTCTTGGCGAACGTGGCGTCTTGGCGGTTCCTCACAGGGGCCGGAACCGTTTGATTCATTCGGGTCGGTGGATGAACGCCGCGGTGTGTGGTCTAATCGCGCGTGACCAGATCCATCTCCAACTCCACACGGACTTGATCAACAAACATGGACTATCGTCAGCTCGGTCGTTGCGGTGTGCGGGTGTCTCCCATTTGTCTGGGGACGATGATGTTCGGCGGGCAGACGTCGGAGGCCGACGCCGTCCGCATCATTCATCAGGCGGTCGATCGAGGAGTGAACTTCATCGACACGGCCAACATGTACAACGCGGGGGAATCGGAAGTCGTCGTCGGCAAGGCAATCGCCGACCGCCGTGACGCCGTGATCCTGGCGACCAAAGGGCGACAGAAAATGGGGGCCGGGCCGAACGACTGGGGAGCCAGCCGCGTGCACCTGATGCGCGAACTGGACAACAGCCTGCGGCGGCTCAACGTCGAGACAATCGACATTTATTACCAGCATGCTCCCGATGAGACCACACCCCTTGAGGAGTCGTTGCGGGCTCTCGACGACATGGTGCACAGCGGCAAGGTGCAGTACATCGCTTGTTCAAACTTCCGGGCATGGCGGTTGTGCGAGGCCCTGTGGACTAGCGACCGGCTCAATTTGAACCGCTTCGTCTGCGTGCAGCCGCTGTACAACATTGTCAATCGCGACATTGAGGTCGAACTGCTTCCTCTCTGCAGAGAGCATGGGATCGGCGTCGTAACATACAGCCCACTCGCACGCGGCATCCTCACGGGCAAATACCGGCCGGGAGAAGCCTATCCTGAAGGAAGCCGCGCAGCGCGCAACGATCCCCGCATGCAGCAGGCGGAACTCCGCGCCGCCAGCATCGAAATCTCACAGCAACTGGTCGCTCACTGCGAACAGAAGGGGTGCTCTCCGAGTCAGTTCGCACTCGCCTGGTGTCTCGCCAATCGCATCGTCACCTCGGTCATCATCGGTCCGAAGACGGTGGATCAGTTCAACGACAACATGCAGAGTCTCGCCATCGAGATCACGCCCGAGGATGAGGCCTTCGTCGACGCGCTTGTTCCACCCGGCGAGCACAGCGGCAAGGGATTTCAAGACTCGGCCTACCCAATCACAGGCCGCGACCGCTGAGGGATTTCTATCAGTTGTCATCGACAGCAATCCCATCCCAAGCCGACGGCTCTGCCGTCGATCGATGGGGAGTTGACCGATTCACCCCGTGGTGGCGTGGGCGCGGGTCACCTCCCTTTGACAGCAGAGCCGCCGGCTTGGGAGCTCGCTGAGTCCTCAACGATCGCCGGCGATCTGCCGGATCTCATCGGCGGACAAACTGCGACTGTACAGTCTGAGGTCCGCAAGTCGTCCGCGGAAATGGTCCGTCGTGCCAAAGCCGATCCGCAGCGGCTGGTCGACGGTCAAATCAAACTCGTCTGCGGCGAACGGAGTGGAGGCAGCGGTAAGACTCCCGTCGAGATACAGCTTCAGGCGGCCGGTTTCGCGCACGGCGGCGATATGATGCCATCCCGGTTCCAGGCTGCGGTCACTCGTGACGTTGCGACCGATTTCCACCGAGTGCACGCGCCCCGAAGGCAGGGTGCCCGCAAACAGGCGGCCCTGGAAGACGGCCATCGACCAGACTCGGCGGTACATGACGTCGGGCGTCTGGTCGAGCCGCGAAATCTTCTGCCAATCGCCGTCGCCGTCGTACCGGTAAACCTCGGCCAAAGGAAGCGTGCCGCCATACATCTTGCCGTTGTAAACGATGAGAGGCATCGTCTCCTTTTCTTCACCCAGTTGGCCGACATCGTGCCACGTGGTCCCGCCGCCATGTCGGAAGACCCTGGCGTGCGGCCATTCGCTGACGTAAAGGTCACTTTGATACGTCGCAAAGCCGTACGTCTGCGTCGCACCTTCGATTAATCCCAAGTGCTCCCAGTTTTCGCCATCGAAACGGTACACGGCTCCTTCGTCATATCCTGTCGCGTAGATGTTTCCGTTATGAACGGTGAGCGACTCGACGCGTTTCCCGTTCGGAACGCCGCACGATGTCCACTCGGTCCCCCCTTCATAGCGAAAGAATCCGGCCGGAGCATACAGCGAGCCCGCGTACAGCTTGCCGCGAAACACGACGAGCCCGTTGATTCCTTCGACGTCGGGCAACGTTCCGCACGAAACCCACTGATTATCTCCTTCGTAGCGGAACACGGTTCCACCGGGATGCGGATTCTCGGACTCCGCGAGCGCCGAGCCACGCAGCCGGTACTTGCTCGACGCGGCATAGAGTTGACCGTCATAAACAGCGAGCGACGAGATGGCGTTGCACTGATCCGGCGCACCGCAGTCATGCCATTGTTGGCCGTCAAAGCGGAACACGCGGCCCGCTTCTTCGACGCCCGCTTCACACGTGCCGGCGAACAACTGGCCATCAAACACGGTCATCGCAAAGATGAGGATCGCATTTCCCAACCGCCCATGATCGGTCCATTCGCCCGGTTCGCTGCCGGCGTCGATTCCGAAATGCACGTTCTGCCAGTTGGCCTGACTGGACGTCACTCCCGGACGGCTGTCGATGCCCAGGCGAAATCCACGCCGCGTCGCCGAGTCGTACTGACTGACGATCTCTCCAGGGAGATCGTCCAGGTCGTCCGCCACGTGCACACGGACGAGCACGCTGAAATCACCCGTCCCGAGTGAGGCAAGTCGCGTCACTGGGACCTCGAGTTGCGACGACCGTCCATTGAAGGCGGCAGCGCCCCCCGTGGCGCCATCTGGTCCCGCGGCCTGCAGGTCGACATCCTGTACCGTGGCATGGCGCGCGTGCCCCGACGAGTCGTTGGCATCGCCCTGAAACCGCCAGTGAGCAATCAGCGCGTCATCCGCCGCCGTCGCGACGATTGGAATGAACGATCCGATCAGAGCCAGCATGACCAGCAAACGATTGAGCATTGACAGGTGATCCCTGGATAAGTGAAGCGCACAGACCGCTCGATTGCACAGGATTCGTCGCCGAGCGTCTCGACCA
>JAHBXU010000365.1 GCA_019636315.1 Planctomycetaceae bacterium
GTTCCACCAGACCGCGACCCATGATGTCGGCCCAGACGCGGTTGGCCATCGTCTGCGCAAAGAAGGAATTGTCGGGCGACGTCATCCATGCGGCGAGCGCTACGCGCGGGTCGGCGTCGGCGTCCATGTCCAACGCGTCGCCAAACAGCGGTCGAGGCGGAAGGATCTCATTCGTCAAAGGATGCCGCACGGCGCCGCTTGTTCCGGCGAAGAACATCTCCTTGGACCCGGAAATCGGTGGGGAAAGACCGGTTCCCTTGCGTCCCATTTTCGCGAAGAACGCGGCAAACGAATAAAAGTCGTCCTGTCCCCAGACCTCAAAGGGGTGGTGATGGCACTTCGCACATTCCAGGCGAATCCCCAGAAACAACTGGCTGACGATGGTGGTAATCTCATCCGGTTCCCGCCGGTCGCGGAACAATGTGACATGCCCGTCGTCCCACGTTGTTCCCTCGGCGGTGATCAGCTCGCGAACGAACTCGTCATAAGGCTTGTTCTTCCGAAACGAATCGCGAATCC
Source organism: Planctomycetaceae bacterium (assembly GCA_019636315.1). GTDB lineage: Bacteria > Planctomycetota > Planctomycetia > Planctomycetales > Planctomycetaceae > JAHBXU01. Next base: position 520 of record JAHBXU010000365.1, read on the forward strand.
AGTTGTCATAATTCAACACCGTCTTGATGCCGACGCGATAGGGGTTCGGTCGCAGCAGGTCGGCCCACTTGTTCGCCCAATGCTCGGCATATTCGGGTTGCGCCAGCAGGTGATCAATCAGTTGATCCCGCTTTTCCGGCGACGGATCGTCCAGAAACACGCGGGCCTCCTCCACGGTTGGCACGCGGCCGATGACGTCGACATACGCCCGTCGCAGAAACTTTTCGTCTGGGGCGGGTTCAGAGACCGTCAGCGCCAATCGCTCCAGGCCGGCGTAGATGTGTTCGTCGATGAAGTTGCGGCGCGGCAGTGCGGCGAAATAGTCCTCAGGCACGTCGCCTGGCAACGGGACCGAAGCGGTGAAGACGCCAAAATACCCCTGATAGCGAGCCATCACCGCGGTCTCGCCCGTGATGCGTCCGATGGTGATCAGCCCCTGTTCGTTCACGGCCGCAATCGCACCTTCGTTGGATTGATAAGTCGCCAGGCGTGTCACGTCGCGTGTCGAACCGTCGCTGAATCGGGCGGTGATCAGCAACTGTTGCTGCTCGCCAAACGGCATGACGCGCGCCGTTGGTTCGACGGTGACGCCGACGAGTTCCGGAATGTCCGGCAGGCTCCGGGGCGCGCCGAGCGCGATCCATCGGCGGAGCAAATCGTACTCTTCACCCGCGACGTCCAGTCGTACTCCGCCGCCGTGAGGTTCGACGCCGGTCGGCTTGGTGAGGAGCAAACTCGCCTCCGGCGCCGCAAAGAAGACGCGACGTCCGCGGGCTTCCTTAACGATGGCCTGGTGGTCAAAATCGGAATCGAAGCCGAATAAGGACAACTGAAATCCGTTCTGTCCCCGCTGCTTGCCGTGGCATGGTCCCGAATTGCATCCGTGTCGCGTCAGGATCGGTTGAATATCTCGCTCAAAATCGAGCGCGTCGGCGTTTGCCAGATCTTCGACCTCCACGATCACCGACACAGATGACGGCGACCCCTCGATACGTATGACAGTGCGGCCCTTGGCGTGAGCTTCGATGAGGCCGTCTTCGCTGACGGACGCCACCTCCGGCGATTCGCTGACGAAACGGGTCGTGCGCGTCAGGTCGAACTCGTCGCCTCCCTGCCGTCCCGTCACCAGTAACTGCTGTCGGTTCGACATCCCGTTCAGGCGAACCACGGGGGGCGTCACGGTGACTTCCTCGGGTTGCCGTTCGTCGGCCGCACAGATCGAATGCACAACTCCCATGTTCAAGGGAGCGAGGACCAGCATGATCGAAAGGAGACGCATCATGGAACGCGTTCCGGATCTCCGGCCCTTTAACGGGTGTTCGCGAAACTTCATTTCTGGCCTGCGTGCTCGCAAACGCGAGTTTGGGAAAAACGTCCTCCGTTCGTCACCCGAAATGTGAACGAGGGAATGCCGCCGTGCGACAACGACGGAAGGTCCGCCGCTCACGCATCGGGTGACAGTGATTCCGGATTCCTGGGGCACGAACATCAGGTTCCTCACATTCCTGAGCGGGTGCGCCGGCGGTCATGCCGGGCCGAGAATCTCTCGTAAGACCGACTCAAACGCATTTGCCTGTCGGTAGAATCCGAGATCCGAGGGATGCGAACCATCCGTCGTGTCGTCCCGGTCGTCGCCCAGGAGCGTCTCGCCTGGCAGATAGTACAACCGTTCAGTCCCGGCGGAAATCAATGCGTCGTAGGCCTCGCGCAGTGCAGCGCGGCTCGCCTCGTGTCGCTCCTGGCGGCTGGGCAGGAAGGGCGCGTTCGGATAAGTGCGATCCTCCACCAGCAGGATGGGAGTCTGGGGACGGGCCGCACGCAACTGGCGGACGAGCGGTTGTGCTCGTTCGGCGACTTCCGGGCCCAGCATGTTGGGCAGGCAATCGATGATGTAGACCGCGGCATCCAACTCGGTGAGGAACTCGCCGACTTCGGCTTCCATGCGTCCATTGCCGGAAAAGCCCAGATTGATGACGGGACGGTTCAATCGTCGTCCAAGGATCGCGACATGCGTCATCCCGGGGCGCGATGCACTGGCGCCATGCGTGATGGAGGTCCCATAAAACACGAGCGGCGGCTCTGTCCTCGGGGCGATCGGAGTGAAGCGTGCGCCGGCGGGCACTCCGATCTTCAGATGTTCGGTTCCGTTGTACAGCGGCAGGTAAGCGGTGTAATTCCGTTCGCCGGCAGGCAGACCGGAGATCACTTTGGTCTTCATCGCCTGAGCGTCCGGACGGACAACCGACAACCAGCGCGGGACGCCGCGCTCGTCCTCCGCGTACAGGTCCAGGCCGCTCACTCCCGTGGCCGGCATATGAGCCAGCGCCAGACGATTTGATGAAAGGGCATAGTCCGCCCAGATCTCCTGCGCATCGGTCTGAAAACGCACGAGCATGCCCGTTGACTGACGGCTCAGGTCCCAGACAGCATCCCGCACTTTCTCTTTGGCGCGAGCCGGGAGACGGTCGAAGTACCTTTCGGTGTCGTTCCATCCGCGACCTTCCAGTCCCCAGTCGCGGACGTCGTACCATTGGAGCGTGGGGGCCGACGTCGAGTCGTCGGACCTGCCGATTCGCGTGGACGCGCCGACCAGTCCCGCAGCGGCGACTCCCAGGAAATGGCGACGGTCCAGCGGGGTCATCATGAATCTGGCTCCCGATTGGGCAGGGGGGTGGCGGGAAGGCGGGATGGAATTGAGGCGCTGCGTCCTCAGGCGTGCAGTTCTCCAGTTTCCGCTGTTCCGGGGTGCGTTGCAACTGCATCGTGCGGACAACGGCAGGAATGATCATGCCGGCATCGTGACGTGCCGGAGAACCATTCCCAGATTCTGGCCAACGGGCGCTCCCCAACGGGGAACGCGTTTCAGTGTATCAGGCTGGCCATTTCGTGCATCGACCGGGATGGTTGGAAATTCAGGAATCCTGAACATTCAACGGGGCGGCGTTCGGGCGACAACCGACACGCTTCGCGCGTTGATGCTTACACGATCTGGTCTGACTGATACCATCTGGAAGGTCAAGGTGTGTGCCCGGGCGAGTCGTCTCACCCCGGCCGCCCTCTTTGTGGAATGTGCTGCCGCACGCAACCCATCGATCGATCATTGCGGCACAGACTGGATCTCAGCGAGCGACCAGGATGGCACACTGTCATTCCCACGACCACAAGGGACACGATTATTCCAGCGCCTTTGCGATTGGCGTGGGACTCAATGTGGCGTTCATCGTGCTCGAGGCCACGGGCGGAATCGCGATCGGCTCGATGGCGCTGTTGGCGGATGCGGGCCACAATCTGAGCGATGTGCTCGGACTTCTCCTGGCGTGGGGCGCCGTTTACCTGTCCCGCAAGTCGCCCAACGAACGCTACACCTATGGCCTGCGAAGTTCGACCATCCTTGCAGCGCTTTCAAACTCACTCCTCCTGATCCTCGTGGTGGGAGGCATCGCCTGGGAATCGATGCGGCGACTTTTGGCGCCGACAGAGGTCCCCGGAGGACCGGTCGTGGCGATCGCTGCGGCTGGAGTCGTCATCAACACGGCCACGGCTCTGCTGTTTCTGCGCGGGCGGCATCACGACCTCAACATCCGTGGCGCCTATCTGCACATGGCGGCCGATGCCGGAGTGTCGCTGGCGGTCATGCTGGGTGGCCTGGGAATGATGACGCTCGGCTGGCCGTGGCTGGATCCGGTGCTCAGTCTGTTGATTGCGGCTCTCATCCTGTGGAGCACCTGGGGCCTGCTGCGGGATTCGGTGAATCTTGCACTGCATGCCGTGCCGGCACAAATTGATCTGCGAGAAGTCCAACAGTTTCTCCTCGAACAACCCGGCGTGTCACTTGTCCACGACTTGCACGTGTGGGCCATGAGCACAACCGAGACGGCGCTCACCGCTCACCTCGTGCGGCCGGAGAACGGCGACGCAGACATCTTCCTGTCCGGCACGGCCCAGGGACTGCACGACCGGTTCGGGATCGAGCACGCGACCCTCCAGATCGAACGTGTCCACGATCCGGCCGCCTGCCGCCAGGCCCATCCTGACGCGGTGTGAACTCATCGTTCACTCGGCTGCATTCGAGGTTCTCTCCTCGACCTTTGTGTTATGGCCGTTCCAGAGCGGGCGACGTGTGAACCCCAACGTCACGACGGACGCAACACACGATTGTTGCGAGAGTCTTGCCCGCCATTTCATCAATGGGCGCATGCCTCGCACGAACACATCGCGCTAGAAACGAGGCCGTCCGTCACCCGGGGGCGACGGGTGGGGAGCAGGTTCGCCGCGGGGTTGCCAGTTGGGATGCGGTTCATGGTCCGCGTCCATCAACGACTCCAGTTGCCGGACAATGTCGATGTGTGCGGCGGAGACGTCGCGTGCTTCTCCGAGATCATCGTCGAGCTGAAACAGTTGCGTTGTGCCGGTCGCGAGAGGAGAGCGAATCGCCTTCCAGGGGCCTTTGCGGACGGCCTGACAGCCGCCCCGCTCGTAAAACTCCCAGTACAGGTGGTCGTGTTCTGCCTGCCGCCCGGTGATTCCGGTCAGAGTCGGGACGAGACTCACCGAATTGAGATCGGAAGGGGGATTGACGTTGGCGAGTTCCGCCGCCGTGGCCATCATGTCACCGAAGTAGCCGATATGATTCGACACGATTCCGGCAGGAG
>JAHBXU010000366.1 GCA_019636315.1 Planctomycetaceae bacterium
TGTTCTTCTCCAGCTTCTTACACCAGCCGCACCACTCCGCGCTGAAGACCAGCAACATCGGCTTGTTTTCGCGGACCGCGATCGCGTGCGCCGCAAAGATATCGGACTGCCACTGCAGTCCTGACTTCGCGGGTTCCGCCGCACAGGCAAATCCTGCCAAAAGCCCCAGCAAACCCAATCCGGCAGTCGCTTTTCGCCATTCCTTGCGTTGCATCCAAAGACTCCTGTTCTCCGGCCAAGCAGTGGTCCAGAGTCTGTATCGGAGTCGTTGGAACAGGAACTGTGTCAGAAAAGGGACAAGCGGATCAGTTTGCACAATCGAAGCCGCGCGGTCCCGCCCTGGTTTCCTATGACACAGCTTCTCCTGGAGATTCAGGCGAATTGGCCAATGGATGACGATTGCGCGCTACCCGAGTCAAGTTCACTCGGTTCCGTCGTTGACAGGTGACTCCTCAGTCGTCGACGCCTCGTCACCAGTCGGTGCATCGGCGGCGGGCGTCTCGCCGGGCTCGGCAGGCGGCCGCTTCGCTTCATCATTCTCCGATGAATCAGCGTCCTGCGGGACCGCCGCGTCGGTGTCTGGTTCAGCGTCGTCGGTGTCAGGAGACACGGCATCCGGAACGGGGGGCGCGGGACTCGTCCCCGCCGGGGGATTGGCCGGTGCTTCCCCATTTTCGGGAGCCGGATCGATCTGCTCCACCAGCGCCGCACGGTCCACACGAATCTCGTCGAACGTCGATGCCGAGATGACATAGTACCAGTCGGCAAAGCGGGCGTTCAGCTCCTTCACGCGCGCGCGACCTTTCTCCAGCTTCTCCTCATGCGCCTTCTGATCGGCTTCCCAAGTTTTGAGTTGAGCCTCGTACTCGGCGAGCGCCGCCTGGTACTTCTCCTCCTCCGCGTCGGGTGCGGCTTCATCCGTCTCCGGCTTATCGGCCGACGTGTCGTCCGCAGGAGTTTCCTCAGGCGCGGCGGCGGGTTCGGGGGGCTGCGGAGCCGTCGGTTTTTCACCCGGCCCGGGGATCAATGATTCATCGAATCCCGTTCGGATGAACAGATAGCGGCTTTGCTTGTTCGCAGCGGAGTCTGCTTCTTCCGCGGCTGCTTCCGCCCCGTCACCTGTGGCTGACGACTTCTCGCCATCACCCGAATCACGACCTATCTCAATTTCCACATCGGAGCCGGTGAAGACTTCGCCGAACTGCAGCACGTACCGCACACCGTCCGCTGTCGCAACGTGCACTTCTCCCTCATTGGACACGAATCCCTGCTCCGTCAGGAAGAATCCCTTTTCCGCAAGGGCGCGGGGATCGACCAATCCGTCACGCTCCCCCTTCAACGCGGCAATGAGTCCGTCGGGCTTGGCACGAACACCGACAATCTTCAGGTCTTCCAGAGCATTGATGACGGAGTTCACGCCGCTCGTATTGACCTTCTCATTGGCGGGCAGTCCTTCGAGCGCCCAGGGCGCGGTCGACGAGTCGCGCGACAGCACGCTGACGTCGCCCCGCACAATCTCTCCCCGAACCTCGTCCACCGAATAACGGTCGATGACGATTTCCCGCAGGTCGCCGCGATTCACATCGAGGAGGCCTGGCTCGATCCAATCCGCGAACTTCGTCGAGATGTCGATGTTCAGCTCGGCACGATAGGTGCGATTCTCGCCCGGCTTTCGGACGTGATAGAGGTTGGTTTGCCCTTCGACCTTCTTCCCGATGATGTAGTCCGCGAGGATATTGTCGCCGGCGAACAGGGTGACTCGGTCGCCGCGCCCCTCGGTCCCGGTCACTTTCTCGTCTAACGGATCGAGAACCCCCAGACGACGAAAATCATCTGCGGACGTGCTGGCCAACGCTTCCCGCTTGATGCCAATGATGGACGAGGCGGTCTCCGCCAGCCGCTTCTCGCCGTCGGCCGGGTAGTTGTGATGCGACGGAATCCGCCAGAGACCGTCCTTGAAGTCGACGTTGAAGACGTCAACACGCGCTGTATCCTTGTTGAATGCGGCGACCCTCAAGCCGGTCGCCGCATTCGGATCGCTGAAGTCCGGAAAGAACGGTTCTCCGACGTCGCTGAATTCGGCCAGTCCGGCGGGCTGCATCGCCCAATGCGTCCCGGCGGCGAGTGCGACCATGACGACTGCGGTCGCGACATATACGAGCGTGCGTTTCGATTCTTGCATGGGTCAGCGATTGCGAATGGCGATGACAAACCAGCGTGCGTCGTGTTGTGAATAATCCGAATCGACTTGGAACCGGCTCTCTGAGACGCGCCTCACATCCGGAGCGTCTTTCCGCGAACCAGTGACCATCCTCTCGCCTGATAATCTTTGGGAACGAACGGTCACACGCGACGCGACGCGTCGATGTTCTGCCGCTCGTTGGTGATCCGCAGACTGAGCATGATCAGTCCAACGAAGATCGCCGGGATGGGTGGCAGGAGGACCGCCCAGAGCCAGACGCGGTTTTCGATATTCTTGATGGCCCGCTCGGATTCAATTTTCGCGCGACGAACCTCGGCCTCTTTCTCGCGTTCAATCTCCCGTTCCTCCAACGTGAGCTGGCGATTGAGGCTCTGTTGGGCGTTCCTCAGTTTCTGAGTCTTGGTGGCGGCATCCATGCTCGTATCTTTCTGAATGGTATCGACGAGCTCCTGCAGCCGCTTCCGGGCATCTTCCAGCCGCTCATCCGCCTGCTCTTTGGCCGTTTTCTGCCGTTCGATGCGCATGTTCACGAACTGGTCGCGCTGCTTCTGAATTTCCGACAGGCTGCGCTGCTGCGGCCGCCGCGAACGCAGATCGATGTACCGCGGCTCGCCAGCCAGAAAATCGACCGCATTGGTGACAAAGGTCACGTTGTCGATCGACAATTCGAGGAACACGTCCTCTCGCAGCCGGAACGATTCATCGGAAATCACGTCCGAGTCCGCAACGAAGATGGCGTTTACGCCGCCGCCGGAATCGCCGCTGGATTTTGATCGAATATGCGCGGCCAGCACGTGAGCGTAGTCGTCCAACTGCCGCACGGGGAAGGGATTGATCGTGCGTCCGCCAAAAATGCCTGGCGCCGTGATTTCGTCCCAGTCGATGGTTCCGGAGTTCTTGGTTCCGGTCAGCAGCAGCTTGGTGAACTCGAACTTGCTGTCTTCTCGGGGACGAACGCTCCCCGGGAAGAACATGAGCATTTCCTGCAACCCACGTGTGACGGGGCTTTCCTGGTTGAATGCATTCGCGCTGCCGCTGGACGGCATCACCCACACGAGTTCCGGCCGCACGACGTCGAAGAATTCCGGATGGGGATTGAAGGCGTCGAACACCACCTGTCCCGGATCCCAGGCGATGTCGAGTGCGTTGACAAGTTCCGTCGCGCGTCCGCCGGAGGCCTTCGGTTCACTAGGCTGTTGCATGCCCATCATCCCGCCGCCGGGGGATGGCTTGGGCATGAGCGGCGCCTGCTGCAGCCCCATGCCCCACGTGACGGGCACCGGGTCGTCGAAGATGAGCACCGGTTTTCCGGACTTCACGTAATCAACGAAGTTGGCCATCTGCGGTTCCGTAAGCGAGGACGGCATGACCGCCAGCAGCACGTCCATCGACTCGTCAATTTTGGCGTCGGGCGAGATGGCCTTGACGACGTATTGCTTCTTGAGTTCCGTGACAATCCGCCACTCGGGGTCGTTGCTGAAGGATTGGGAGTTAAAGCCACCGGTCAGCTTCGCGTCCGTGTTGAGAATACCGACGGTGAGCCGCTGCTCTTTCGAGACGGTGCCGATCGAGCGGGCCAATTCAAACTCGACCGAATCCCCCACACCGTAGAACGGGACGACGACTTCGTCGTAACCGCTGCGGGTCACCGTGCCCAGAAAAATGTCCTTACGCACATAGCGGCCGCCGTCGTCTTCAATGGTGACGGAGCGCGCCTCAATGCCCCACTTCTCGGCGACTTCGGCTTCCTCGCTGAAGGGGGCCACGTCGACGTACTGAACCTGAATCTTTCCGCGACCGCGGCTCTCGATCTCCCGCAGGAGACCGACCAGCTTCTTCCGGATGCCCACATACTGCTGGGGGACTTCATCGGCGGGGCTCAGGTAGGCTTCGATCGTGATCGGTTTCTGGACGTCGATATTCGCGATGGCCTCATTGCTGGTCGGCGAAAGCGTGAACAATTTCTCCGCCGTCAGATCGACGCGTCGACTCGCCTGGGCGACCATGTAATTCACGCTGATCAGAGCGACCGCCAGCGACAACGCACGCACGACAAACTGCCAACCCATCCGTGTGCCTTCAGGACCGCCGGCCCAATGACGACGGGCAATCATCACGGCGTTCAAATACAGAGCGAATGCGGCAAGCGACACGAAGAACACAAAGCTGCTGATCGGGATGATGCCCAGCGTGAAATCTCGCAATCGCTCATCAATGCTGAATCCCTGCAGCCAACGTCCCGAACCGGGCGCCAGTCCGATAAAAACCGGAATGGCGCACAGCGCCACACCGAGAACGAAGGCGACCGTGACGCTGCCCGTCAATACGGACGCGAACATGCCGACCGCCGAGAGGGCCGCCCCCGCGAGCCAGTACCCCAGGTAGGTCGTAAAGAGAATTCCCACGTCCGGGTCGCCATACCACGCCAGCACCATGGCATGCGTCAGCGAAAACAAAAGGGCGATGGTATACACCGCCAGGACCGCGAAGTACTTCCCCAGCAGGATCTCAAAGTCGCGCGCCGGCAGAGTAAAGAGTAACTCGTCGGTGCCCGTCTTCTTCTCATCGGCCCACGTTGTCATTGTGATGGCCGGCACGACGAACAGCAGCATGTAAGGAAACCAGTGGCTCAACTGATCGAGGTTCGCCAGATTCGTCGCGAAAAACCTCGCATTGAACGCGGCGAACGCGCCCATCACCACGAATACGACGATGAACAGATATCCCAGCACGCCTGAGAAGTAGCTCGTGACGTTCCGCTTGAAGACGGCCCAAATAACGTGGCTGCGCATGTTTCTCTGTCAGCTTGGAATTCGTGTACTGATATTCTGATGCGGCCTGCCATCCTGTCTCTCAGGACGGACGACAGTGCGACGTTCGTTGGCTGAAACGTGACCGATCGTATGTTGTCAGTGAACAGTAACCTCGGCAGTTGAGACAATTTCTCCCTGAAGTCG
>JAHBXU010000367.1 GCA_019636315.1 Planctomycetaceae bacterium
CTGCTGGTTGTTTGACGAATCGAACAGCCTGAAGGATGACCGCAACGAAATCCGCGACCAGTTCCATAAGATCTACGAGGAGCTGAACATTGCGAATGAGCGGGCCCGGCAGGGCCGGTATCATTCTCTGGAGACGATGATTTACGGGTTCGGCGAGCAGTTGCATCCGGTGACGCGTCAACCAACGGCCGACCTGAAACAGATTCGCGAGGCGATCGACAACATTGGCGTCGATGAGACCGGCCGCGAGAACACGTTTCAGGCCATCTCCTCAGTGGTCGACGAATATGGCAAGATCGCCCTGCGCGGCAACCGCAAGCTGGTGATGATTCTGCTCACCGACGAAGGAGGAGACGACGCCGACCTGCTGGAAGAAGTCGTTGCGAAAGCGCAAAGATACAAATCGCCCGTCTACATCCTGGGACGCGAAGCGGTGTTCGGCTATCCGTATGCGCATGTCCGCTGGATCAATCCGGAATCGGGCGTCCACCACTGGATTCGCATCGATCGTGGTCCGGAAACGGCGTACCCCGAGGCGTTGCAGTACGATGGATTTCGTGGGCGGCACGACTCCTATTCCAGCGGGTTTGGCCCCTATGCCCAGGTGCGGCTCGTCCGCGAGTCGGGGGGCATCTTTTTCCTGCTCGCCAGCGATGAAGCCAACCTGGCCGGTCGTTCGATCGGCGAACGGCTGCAGCGCAAGTTTGACGATGTGGCGATGAAGGAGTACGAGCCGCTTCTGCTCGACAAGCGCGAATACGCCCGCCGTCGCGACGCCAGTGAGTTTCGCAAGACCCTTTGGAATGTGATTCTCACACTCAATCCGCACATCGACAACCAGCTGGCCATCCGTTGGCATCACTATCCGATCGACCATGCCGAGTTCCAGGTGGAAGGCAAGCAGAATTTCGATCGGGGCGTCCGCGCGATGGCGATGATCAATCAGCAGCTCGCGGCGTTGGACCGCATTCGACCGCTCCGGGCCAAGGAGGCCGAGCAGCGCTGGCGGGCAGCGTTCGATCTGTTAAACGCACAACTCATCGCCTGCCGCGTCCGCGAGTTCCAATACCTGTTGGCGATGGACAAACACGTTCGTGAACGGCCCGAGCCCAAGGAGTCCGATACGAATTACTGGGACCTGCATTACACATCCGAGATGCTCGTCCCGGACGAACAGCAGGTGAAGAAAACAAATATCGATTATCAGCAGCTTGAAGAGCAACGTCAGCACGCCCTGGAACTATACGATCAGGTCATCCGTGATCATGCGGAGACTCCCTGGGCGATGGTCGCCGCGGCTGAGCGGCGATTGGGATTCGGCATCGGATTCTTTGAACGCTTCTGGGATCCTCGGTACTTCGAGGAGATCGCGAAGGGAGTCGTCCCCAAGTTCTGACGTGGCGAGGTCTGCAGGTCACAGCAGAGGAAACAAAGTCGCGGCCAATCGTCAGGATGCAGGGAATGCTGATCGCCGAATCGCTGTTCGCGCGGAATCAATCTGACGTCACCTGTAGCGGGTTCGACATCAGGTGGAGCGTCATCCACCGGCATGATCCTTCCGGTACCAGAGTGTCCCCCACGGAACGGTGCGACGATCCGGTTGATTTGTGGCAATGCGAATCAACGTCGTCGTTCCTTCACAGGGCGAGCCGCAGGGGACTTTGACTCTAAAAAATGGGATGGAACTCTCGGTGTGCGACCCGGCGGACTCGTGGCGTCGCCCGCTCATCAAGGCTCGCGTCCCTGCAAAAAGTGCTCTGCTCGATCTGATCGCACGAATAATGGAACACGGTTTGCTCCCTCTGGGAACGGACCCCTCTCGTGAGAATTCTCAACTCGCTCTGAAACTTCCAACTTCCACAATGGTGAAGAGATGTCATTGAAACGCAGTCCGCGTTGGCAGGTTGTGCTGTCGACGGTTGGTTTGTGTGCGATCGGTCTGACGGGTCAACAATCAGCGTTCGCACAGGATGTTCCTCCTGCTCCCCCAGCGGCACAGGTGCCCGCGCTCCCGCCCCCACCGGGCGCCCCCGATACGACTCAGCCGGCAGCGCCCGTTCAACCTGCTGTTCCGACGGAATCAGACGAAGACTATTCGGTTCTCGATAGCGGACCGGTGCATGAGGCCTTCGCCGAGCCGATCAAGCTGAACGCGGAACCCGATATCGTCGTCACGCAGCGCCCTCCCGAGCCGATCGAAGAATTACCCCCGGAAACCCGTCCCCAGGGCGACAACGTTCTGTGGATTTCCGGGTATTGGACGTGGACCGAAGAAGACAACGATTTCATCTGGGTCAGCGGAATCTGGCGCGATGTCCCGCCGGGACAACAATGGATTCCGGGCTACTGGAGTGAAGTCGAAGGGGGCTTTCGGTGGACGCATGGATTCTGGTCGGCAACGGCCTCAGAACAACTCGCCTACCTGCCGCCGCCGCCGGACAGCCTCGACACCGGACCGGTGAGCCCGAGCCCCGGCGACGACCACTTCTACGTTCCCGGTTGCTGGGTGTGGCGTAATACACAGTACGTCTGGCGCCCCGGGTTCTGGCATGTGTGGCAACCGAATTGGGTGTGGGTGCCGGCGCATTATTGCTGGACGCCGCGGGGATACGTCTTCCTCAACGGCTACTGGGACTATCCGCTCGTTCGACGCGGTTTCCTGTTCGCTCCCGTGCGATTTTACCGCCCCATTTTCCTGGCGGGCGGGTTTCGGTTTACACCGCGCTTCTGGGTGAACGTGCCGGGGCTGACCGTCGGTCTGTTTGTCGCACCGCGGCGTTCGCACTACTTCTTCGGCAACTACTACGGACCGCGGTTCGCGAATGCCGGCTACTACCCCTGGTTCCAATATCACAATCGTCGTTTCGGGTATGATCCGCTGTTTGCCTATGAGTCGTCGTACCAGCGGCGCATGGGCGGGGGGAGCGATCGCTGGCTTGCCGACATGCGAAACGACTACGACCGTAACGCGCAAAGGTTCGCGAATCGCCCAGTGGACGGGCGCGATCTTGATCGATCGTTTCGTCCCGATAGTCCGCGGCCGCGCGGCGGCGACGCGGATTCCCCGCCCCGTTTCGTCCAGAATGTCCGCGACATGGATCCGGGAAAGTTCACACGGTTGACGGAGCAGCAGCGTCAGGAGGTCGTCACTCGCGACTCGGCCCGTTTGGCCAACGCGCGGCAACAGCGCGTGTCTATCGAGGCGCGCGGTCCTGATCCGGACCGGACGTTCCCGCGCGGTGATCAAGGTTCGCGGACGCGCCCCGATGCAGGAGACCGCGCGGCTGCCGGTCCGCAGGATGTGCGACGTTCCCCCTCGGACCGTTCGGGCCGAGAGGCCGGGCCGGGTGCGGGATCACCTGGAACGACGCCTCCATTCGGGCGATCGGGCGATCGGTCGCAGGTCGTTCAGCCACGATCGGGTGAGCCCGGCGCGACGCCGTCGCGCGTGCCTCGCACAGAGTCCGACCAGCGCGGACCGGGTGCGCGACCGCAGACGCCGCCGTCAGATGCTCGGAGCGATCAGGGGACGCCGTCCGCCCGGCCGTCTTCCCCGTCGCAACGACAATTCACGCCGCCGCAACAACGAAGCGTACCGGACGGAGCCCGTGGTGCAGTGCCGCAACAGCGCAGCACGCCGCAGGTGCAACCGGGTCCGCCGCAAGCACAGCGGGGGACGCCGCAACTTCAGCGCAGCACGCCGCAACCGCAGTCGAGTCCGTCTCAGATTCAACGGAGTCTGCCGCAGACTCAACGCAGTGCGCCGCAATTGCAGCCGAGTGCCCCTCAGCTCCAACGAAGCGCGCCGCCAGTTCAACGGAGCGCGCCTCAAATCCAGCAAAGTGCACCGCAGATTCAGCGCAGTGCGCCGCAAATCCAGCGGAGCGCGCCCCAGATTCAACGGAGTGCTCCAAGCGCTCCGCCGGCGGCGCGAAGCCCCAGTTTCAGCGGAGGGGGTGGGTCGAGCCCGGCCTTCCGTGGGTCCACTCCCTCCTTCCGAGGATCACCAGCCGCAGGAGGCGGAGGCTCTGTGAGCCGTGGAGGCGGCGGAGGTCCATCCGGTCCGTCTGGTGGAGGCGGAAGGAGCGGCCGCGGTCGCTAATGAGCGTACTTCCTTCCTCGACGGAACGACTTCGATCCTTGAGCCCCGACGACGAACACCCGCGAAGCTGACTTCGCGGGTGTTTTCGCGCGCCTTGGCGACGGGTGTGTGGAATTCGCACGAACCGGCGATGATAATAGCAGGCCCTGTGACCGCCCTCCGATTCTCATAAATCCATGATGCGCCGCACCACCGCTGCTCTGCTCCTGATGTCGTTGTTTCCCGGATGGGCAATGGCCCAACGTGACTTGCGCGACATTCCATCGCCCGACCCGGAACTTGAACGACAAACCTTCATCCTTCCGGAGGGGGTCGAGGTCAACTTGTTCGCGGCTGATCCCATGATCGCCAAGCCGATTCAGATGAACTTCGATCCGCACGGGAGACTGTGGATCGTCAGCAGTGAGACATATCCGCAGATTGCACCCGGCGCCGCAGCAAACGACAAGGTTCTGGTGCTCGAAGATCTGGACGGTGACGGCGTGAGCGACCAGACGAGCGTCTTCGCCGAGGGGCTGCTGATACCAACCGGCGTCGTCCCGGGCGACGGCGGCGTGTACGTCGCGGCCAGCACAGAGGTCCTGCATCTCAAAGACACCGACGGCGACGGGCGGGCGGATTCGAAAGAGATCATCCTCAGCGGCTTCGGCACCGAAGATACGCACCACATCATCCACACGTTTCGCTGGGGACCGGAGCAACTGCTGTACTTCAAGCAGTCGATCTACATCCACTCGCATGTCGAAACGCCGTGGGGAGTCGAGCGGCTCAACGCCGGCGGCACCTGGCGGTTCCGGCCGGAGAACTCGCGGCTGAGCGTCTTCGACCGCGGGCTGGTCAATTCCTGGGGCCTGGACTTCGATCACTACGGCGCCACGTTCGCCACCGACGGCGCCGGCGGCGAGGGGATCAACTACATCGTTCCCGGCGCCTCTTATGTGACAGCCTATGGAGCCAACCGTATTCTCCGCGGCCTCAACCCCGGTTCGCCCAAGCATTGCGGGTTGGAGATCGTCGGCGGCCGGCATCTG
>JAHBXU010000368.1 GCA_019636315.1 Planctomycetaceae bacterium
TGCCGGGCCTGTCACCAGGACCCGCGGTGCGCTCTTACCGCACCGTTTCACCCTTGCCTGTGCGGGGCAGCTTTCGATGGACAGCCGATGAATTCCCTGAGCACTGTCCACCGAAAGCTGTCCCGCCATCGGCGGTCTATTCTCTGTGGCACTTTCCCGGTCCTCGCGGACGGTGGGCGTTACCCACCACCGTGTCCTGTGGAGCCCGGACTTTCCTCCACGGGTGAATCCGAAAACACACCCGCAGCGACCGCTTGGCCCACTCCCAATGACATTCTAATCGGTGATTCGGCGTCATGGCAGCCAGAAGCCATTCTTCTGTCGGAGGTATGTCTCTTGTGGAAGTCGCGCGGATGCGCTGATCTCGACGACCTGTTGATTGCGAGCCACAGAGAACAGACTGGTTCCTGGCCTGAGAAATTTGACGATGCTTTCGCCAAAGTGTAGATTATCTGGTGTCGCCTCTGGGTGTTGCGTGTGAATGCATCACTGGTTGGAAGAGCGACGTCCCGGCGGCGAAGGGAGCCTTCCGACGGCGGGCGCGGCAAGCGACAGGGAAGAAGACGAAGCCGGAGATCAACCGGCGCCAAACAGTCATGGATGGATAACTCATTAATCGCAGGGCCGACTGATACGTCTGGATTGTCTCGATGGAACAGCGGACATCATTCGGCGACCTGATCCCCTGCGGCGGCGGAGATCCGATTCCTCTGCGAAAAACGTCCTTGCTGATCGGTCGTCGCAGAACGTGCGATATTCACTTGCGGTTTCCCAACGTCTCCTCCCATCACTGCCAGTTGGAACTGATCAACGGCTATTGGCATCTTCGCGATCTCAACAGCCGCAACGGCATCAAAGTGAATGGAGTGCGTTGCGATCAGAAGTGGATTCTTCCGGGCGATGAGGTCTCCATCGCCAAGCACCGGTATGAGCTGATCTATCATCCGGATGGGAACGAGCCTCCTCCGATGGACGAAGATCCGTTCGCTCTCAGCCTGCTGGAGAAGGCCGGACTGACGCGACGTCCGGACGCCAATCGTTCCGGACGCGATTCCACCCGGCGAGGTTCCCAGTCTCAGGCGTTCTCTGAAAACCTTCTGGAGAAACGGGTGAACGACTGGCTGGCCGATGAGGACGACCTGGATTGACGGCGTCGGCCGCGTCCGGTCGCGGTTCGGTGCTTTGAGCGCCGACTCAAAGCCGCAGTTTCTTCAAGACCTTGCTATGATGCAGGGGTAAGGCGGCACGCTTTACAACGGACAGGTTCGACGGCCCGACAGCAATCGCTCCGGGTCGGCCAGCGAATGGCTTCTGTGAACCTGACAATGACAACTCGTGTCACCCGAAGCGCCCGCACGAGTCATCGCCCTAATTCCTCACGGTTCGTTTGCCTGAAGGAGCGGCTCCCTGGTGCAAACGTTCCTCAATGGATTTCATTGCGGTTCCTGAGCTGATGGATCGGCCGATGTAACGTGTTGACGCTCATCCCGAAGTCCAAAGCGATTGGGGCAGGGACGTCATGCCGAGGGACGGAAGCTGCAGGCGGTAGCGAACGCGATATGGCCAAGAAGAAATCTCCTCGAAAGGTTCGCGTCCCGTTTCGCAAGAATCGGGAAAAGCGGGTGCGGTCGCAGAACCTGACGTTCGAGTCTCAGGATCCGACGCGGCCCGAGCCCGACGCCGGCTCCGAGCGGATTTCCGGCAAGGGGCGGCTGACACGGTATCGCACCATCATCGGCGTGGATGGCGAAGGCAACGAACTTCAGCGCGAGCTGGACGAGTCGGTCTGCGATGCGGGTCGCGTCCTGCGGGCCATCGGCTCGACACGTTGCGATGTGCAGTCTCCGTCGGGCCGCGCGTACGTCTGCACCGTCCGGCGCGTTCTGCGGACGATGCTGCGAGATGCACGAAACGCAGTCGTTGCGGGCGACCGCGTCATGTTTCGGATCACGGGGCCGGAAGAGGGTGTGATTGAACGGGTCCAGCCGCGGCAGACGGTCTTCTCGCGCGGGGTGGGCCAGTTCGAGCATGTGATCGCCGCCAACATCGATCAACTGGTGATCGTGGCCTCTGTTTCCGCACCGCCGTTGAAACCGGCGCTGATCGATCGCTTTCTGGTCAGCGCGGCGAAAGGAGGCGTGCGACCCATCATTTGTCTCAATAAAGCAGATCTCGTGGAACCGGCGGAGATCCAGCCGTTTATCGAACTGTATCAGGGTCTGGGATACGAAATACTCGCCACATCGGCGACGACGGGTGTCGGGATTGACCGACTGCGCGAACAGCTGTGCGGCAAGGAGACCGTCGTTGGCGGGCAGAGCGGCGTGGGCAAGTCGTCGCTGCTCAACGCCGTGCAGCCAGGAATGAGTCTGAGGACCGGCCAGGTCAGCGACGACTCGGGCAAGGGGCGGCATACGACCCGCGTCGCAGAGCTGCTTCCGCTCCAGGGAGGAGGGTGGATTGTCGATACTCCCGGAGTCCGCCAGATGGAACTCTGGGACGTGGCTCGCGAGGAGATCGAAGCCTACTTCATCGAGTTCCCCCCGTTCGTTGCGAATTGCCGATTTCCCGACTGCACGCACACGCACGAAACGGGTTGTCAGATCAAAGCGGCTGTCGAGCAGGGCAGGATCTCGCCCCTCCGCTATGCCAGCTACCAGCGGATGTTTCTCGGCGACTGATACGCACGTGCGCAAGTCACGGCGTGCGCCCCGGCGGCTCGCAGGCAGCCAGCCGGGGCGCGTCCATCACCTTTCGGGACTGATGCGCGACTCTGGATGTCACGGGGCCGGCGTGACATGTCCATTCGCGTCCATCAGCAACCCGGCGCCCACAGTCCCCGGCGGGCGCAGCATGACCTGGAGCTGCAGACCGTGTCCGTTGACAACTCCCTCAACGACGACCGATGCCTCATCGATGTCGGAGTCGTTTCCGGCGCACCCCTGGGGAAGCCCCTTCCAGGTGATCTGATCGACCCGATCGAACTGGTCGCGCAGCGCTTCCAGGTCGAAGTGAAATCCGGAGGGGAACGAGGCGCCATCCTCGGGGCCGCCCACGATCTCGATCGCACCGAGGAACAGCGCCACCTGCCAACCGCCGGCGACGCACGAACAAAAGTACCCGACGCGAGCCGCATCGGTTTCCGGCTCAAAGTGCGCGGCCGCTTCTTCGATGAAGCGCTCCAGCCACCGGGGCAGCTGTAACCCACGGGACCGGTTGCTGCGCCGCTCGTCGAGCTGCCGGAGCAGGTGGCGAACAGACAGATATGCTTCACTCACGATGTCGTCCTTCAGCAGGCAAACTCAATCGTCGCTCCCCTCGACACACATCCCGTATTGGACTCCTCGGGTGATATCGGGAGCGGCTCCCGCGGAAGGCGAGACTATCAAGCCGTGTTCTGCGGCTTTGCGGAAGAGTTTGCATGTCACGCCGAACGTGACAGCCTTGCCGAGAGCATTCTGACGACGAAGGCCATTACGCGCGATCAGGCTGATTCCGACGAACGAATGTGACGATCACACGGCGCCCGTTGCGGCCCGTTCTGTTGGTCGTCCGAAACGTGCCAATCTGGCAGCAAGTCGAACATCCGTTCTCGCCACCGCTCCTGTCGCTCAGAACGCTGTCTGCGACACGTCCCCTCGCAACGCGATTCGTCAGCAGGCAATCTGCGGTGCGTTCGCCTCACCGACGATCTGATCGATGCTGCGAGCGAGAAATTGCTCGTGAGTGATGACTGCGGTAACGCGACAAACTGCTGCAAACGTTGCGACCGGCGTCATCCGCATCGGGGCGAAATATGAGAGCAGCGTCATGGGCAGGCGCGGCGCACGGCGTGGTCCAGATAATCCAATACCCGCTGCGGATCGACTTCGGTGAGCACATCGGTATTGGACGTCGTCAAGGGACGGCGGCGGCGATCAGCAACCGTCATCCCTCGTGTCAATTCACCATGAGTTTCGACGTCGACCGCCATCGCCTGTCGCTGGAAGTAGTGCGGGAGCCCGGCGGCGGTCAACGCCACAACTTCCGCCAAAGGGAATCCTTCCATTCCCAGATGCTCGTGATAGGCCCTCAATGCGAACGGCAAGGTCTGTTCAAGAAGCCGTCCAAGCGGAGAGTACGAGTCGATCGCCAATCTCCCGTACTGCGCGAATGTCAGGACCACTGCGGCGGTCACCTCGAGGGGGACCAGGGTCTTCGTGGCGGGAAAGTTGAGAATCGCCCGCGCCGCTTCCGGAGCCGAGAAGATGTTGAACTCCGCGGCCGCCGTCACGTCACCACCGTGCCTCGTTGCCCCTCCCAGGATCACCAGAGCGTGCAGTTCCGACAGCAGGTCCGGATACCGCTCTTGTGCGAGTTCCAGATTGGTCAGTGGTCCCAGAGTCAATAACGTGACTTCATGCGGATAGGTACGGACCAGATCGATGAGCAGTTTGGCCGATTCATGCTTCTGGTGCGGTTCGGCGACCGGGCTCTCGAAATCTCCGAGTCCCGACCGTCCATTGAGCACCTGGCAATCCGGGCCGCCCATGTGCAACGAGACGCAGGGCGGCCCCTCCGTCCAGCCGATGCGCGGCCACTTGGGAGGATCCAGCAATCCGACGAGGGCGTGCAGGTTCAACGACGCATTTTCACCGGAGGTGCATCCGGCGACCGGCGTCAGGCCGATCACGTCGAACTCAGGATCGAACAACGCCAACGCGATTGCCAGGGCATCGCCGATTCCGGGATCAGCGTCGATAATGAGCTTTCGAGGCAAGGGAGTGCTCGCACGTGTCGTGGAACAAAGGAACTCGCTCAGTCAGGATTGTTGCCGTCCGCATGGTTCCACCGCCGATTTTTCGTCACTCAAGTCCGCCGTCTGAGAGGGTTCCCATCGGTAACGAACGGCTTCGTTGCCTGACGGCACCACTCGGTCATTGGCCGGCCCGCGTATTCCATGATGCGACTCGGCCATGGGCCTTCTTTTGTCGGGCGAACTCAATGCCCTGGTTTCTGCGGACTATGCTGTCGCGAACGCACGCCAGAACAGTGCTGCGGCGAACGCGCCGATCATGGGGCCGACCACCGGAATCCAGGCATAGGACCAGTCGCTGTCCCGTTTGCCTGGAATCG
>JAHBXU010000369.1 GCA_019636315.1 Planctomycetaceae bacterium
GGCATTGTCGCGGTGCCGCAGGCCCATTTTGGCGTAGTTAATGACCGTCGTCAGGATGTTGTTGAATTCGTGCGTGATGGACGACGCGAGAACGCCAATGGAGCCCAATTTCTGAGCGTGCATCAGCTGCGCATGCAGGGCCTCGATCTGTGCCTGCAATCGGGCGTTTTCCTGGCGGAGATGTTCGACGTCGACGTTCTGCATGAATCGGGGCGCGAAGTTGGTGTTTGCATCGGGGAGCTGCGGTGCTCGATGAATGGGCGACATTCCCGGAGAAACGCAGCGCCATTCGACGAGCGCGCAGCAGACACCATCGACCAAAGAGGAACAGCGATCGAGGGCACAAGAACCGCTTTACTCCTATCGTCGGTCGAGCAGCGCGGTCTGCAGGCGACGCGATGCCCTCCCGCAGGATCGATCGGATTCCCGTTCCTGACCGTACTACCACAAAGTCTGAGTCGTGTTTTCCGATCGACGGAATTGCCGATTGGGGAAGCAACGTCGAGTCTGCGGGCCGCGAACAACGATCCACCGGCGATCCACTTGCCGGATCACAACGCATCGAAGCCGTCCCTCAAGGCCGGAAAGGCGTCCGAGTCGATGTCTTATGTTCGCGGTCGTGAGATGTCAGATTGATCGGCTTGGGGTGATCGGAATCGCCCGGATCGAACGGAAGGTTCGCTTTCGGGGACGATTCCGTTACGGTAACGTCTGCCAGAGAACACGGCGCCTTATCGAAAACAGCCGTCAACGCTCAGAGACTGGGCATTAACAGCGGCCGGATTGATGGCTGCCGTTGTTTGTCAGCCGCCGCGTTGCCTGCGACGCCTCTCCAGAATCGATTTCTTCAGAACCTAACGCAAGGGGACCACGGTGTCTGCCACGCTCAGCCAGTTTGCTCAGTCGCTTTCGGTCGAAACGGCGTTCACGGTGCTTGCGGTCGCCAAGCAGCTCAAGGCGGCTGGGAAAGACGTTGTCGAGTTGGAAATCGGCGACAGTCCCTTCGAGAGCACACCCTCGGCCAAGGCGGCCGGGATTGAAGCGATCGAGTCCAATCAAACGCACTACTGCCCCTCGCCCGGCCTGCCCGAGTTCCGCGAAGCGGCGGCTGCGTTTGTGAAGAATGAGTTCGGCATTCCCGCCGCGGCGGCCAATATTGTCGCCGGACCGGGCGCCAAGGTCTTCGAGCAGTTCTTCTGCGAAGCGTTTCTCAATCCGGGCGACAGCGTGCTGGTCTTCAGCCCGTACTTTCCAACATACGTGCCGAACATCCACCGCCGTGGGGCCCAGATCATCTTCTCCCCCCTCCAGCAATCGCACGGGTTTCGCCCAGAAATTAGTCAAATCGAAAAAT
The DNA here is from genome assembly GCA_019636315.1 of Planctomycetaceae bacterium. Classification (GTDB taxonomy): domain Bacteria; phylum Planctomycetota; class Planctomycetia; order Planctomycetales; family Planctomycetaceae; genus JAHBXU01. The sequence goes on from JAHBXU010000369.1 coordinate 1,355, forward strand.
TTCTCGATGACGCGGCCTCGCCGAAGGCCATCTTTCTCAACTCTCCTCAAAACCCCACCGGCGGTGTCACAACCGAGCAGGATCTCCGCGACATCGCCGACCTGTTACGAGGCAAGGACGTCGCCGTCTTCAGCGACGAACCGTATTGCCACATGGTCTGGGAAGGGAAACACCACTCGCTGCTGGCACAGGACGGCATGCTGCCCCAGTCGGTGGCCGCATACACATTCAGCAAGTCGTACAGCATGAGCGGTTGGCGACTCGGGTTTGCTGTGGCCTCGACGGAAGTCGCCGACGCGATCGGCAAGATGATCAACACGTCGCTCTCCTGCACACCGCCGCTGGTGCAACTGGCCGGCACGCGCGCCCTGAAGCAGGACCACTCGGAGCGGACCAGGCAGATGGGACTTTTCCGCGAGAAAGTCGAACTGCTGACGTCCGGGTTGAACCAGATCGACGGATTTCACACGCTTCCGCCGCTGGCGACGTTTTATGTGTTTCCCAATGTCGCGCCGGTCTGCAATCGGCTGGGCATTACGAGCCACGGATTGGCGCTCTACCTTCTGGAAGGCGCGGACGACGCGTTCGGCGTCGCCTGTCTGGGGGGGGAATGCTTTGGCGAGGCCGGAGCCGGATTCCTTCGCTTCAGTTGTGCCGAACCAAACGACCGTCTGCAGCAGGCATTGGCCTTCTTGCCAAAGGCTCTGTCACGCGAAGACCGTGTCGCCTCCTACCTGGAGCGGCATCCTGCATTTCGCTTGTCGAATGAGTACCCCGAACCCTGATGCGACAGTGCTGTGGATTATCGAGCGACGTCAGGCAGTCACGTCCATCGGCAGTCGCCTTACGAACGCGGGCACTCGCCCGGACGATTGGGAGTTCGAAGCAGTCATGCGACGTGATCCCATGAATCCTCGATGACACTTCGCGTCACGAAATCTCCGGTTCGGTCTGCCGATGGTTGATGTAACACGCGACAATGACAAGGATGTCGGCCGCTTCACAGAGGTCGCGGCCAGCACGCGCGATTCTGAGGCTACCCGGCTTCAAGCCCAGACGCTGCGACGCTTTGTGGGCCTGATGCTTGGCATCTACTGGTTCACCCTCTTCCTGGCCACGCATATCCCCATCCGGGAGTCTCCGGCGTCGATCCCCGGCGGGGACAAAGCCGTTCACTTTGTGGCCTACGCCATCCTGGCCATGTTGCTGACGTTCTTCGTCGGTCTCCGGAGGGCGTTGACGTTCAAAGTCGCGGCGATTCTCGTGGCCGGAATTGCAACCTACGGCGCCATCGACGAATGGCTGCAGATTCCCGTCGGACGCACGTGCGACATTGCGGACTGGGCGTTCGATGTGGCCGGCGCAATCATCGGCGTTCTGCTGATCATGCTCATCACCAAGTGGCATGGCCCGCGCGAACGGGCTGCCGCATCGCCGTTTCAAGGAAAAGGCGGAGAGAGTCGGACAACTCCTGACCCTTGAGACAACAAAGTCCGGAGATGATGCGAGTTCGTCGATGGGGACATCCCGACAATGAGGACAGCTCGGGGACGTTGCTTCTCACGCGCACAATGCGAACTCACTCCCATGCAGTTCGCTGTTCTGGAAATCTGGCAGATCCCTCACCCGCAGCCGCGGATTCCCCATTGGCGGAATGTCTGAGTTCGACGGACATCCGATGTCAGTCGGCAGCGATCAGCGATCTCCGCCCGAGACGAGGAGCGTCTGTCCGGTGACCCATCCGGCATCATCGGACGCAACGAACGCGACCACCGGAGCGATGTCATTCGGCTGACCAATGCGGCGTAAGGGCGTCTGGGAGGCGATCTGATCGGCCCAATCGCTCTCGGTAATGCCTTGGGCCTGCGTTCCTTCCGTCTCCACCATGCCGGGGTTGACCGAGTTCACCCGGATTTTGCGCGGGCCGAGTTCCTTGGCAAGTGACATGGTGATCGTGTCGACTGCGGCCTTCGTCGCGCTGTAGACGGCGCCGGTTGCGGGCGCGGACGTGGCGGCGACAGACCCGATGTTGATGATGTTCCCGCCATCCCGTCCAAACTGCTTGACGGCCTCGCGCGTGGCGAAGAGCAATCCGAGGACGTTGAGGTCGAACATCCGCCGGTACTGCGCTTCGGTCATTTCCTCGATGGGACTGAATTCATAAACGCCAGCGTTGTTGACGAGAATGTCCACACGGCCAAACGCCTGCGCGGCTTCCGCGAACAATCGCAGCACATCGGCTTCCTTCGACACATCCGCCTGGACCGCGACCGCCTTGCCGCCAGCCTGGACGATGTCCTCGACGACGTGATCCGCGGCGGCCTGGCTGGACGAATAATTGACGACGACAGCCGCTCCCTCCGCCGCGAGCCGGCGCGCGATCTCGGCTCCGATCCCCTTGGAGGCCCCCGTCACCAGGGCGACTTTTCCCGTGAGATTCCGTGACATGGCATCAGTTCCCTTAAAAGGCCAGTGGTATTTTTTACCGATGAGTACAAAATAGGAGCGTCTCGCTTGATCGTCAAGGGGCTGTGTGTACTATTTGGTACAAAACATTCTTCGGGGAGCATTCAGAAGTGCAGGTGGGACGTCCGCGAAAGTTCGACCCGGACCGGGCGCTGGACCGCGCCCTGAAGGTCTTCTGGCGCAAAGGATTCGACGGGACGTCACTGTCGGACCTGACTGAGGCGATGGGCATCAACCGCCCCAGCCTCTATGCGACTTTTGGAGACAAGGAGGCGCTCTTCCGCCGGGCCATGAACCGCTATGTTGAAGTCCATGCCTGTCATGTCCGTGCCGCGCTGGACGAACCGACGGTCAGGAAAGTCGTCGAAAAACTGTGGGATGGCAGCATTGCGCTGTCACAGAATCCACGCAATCCGCGAGGTTGTTTTCTGGTTCAGGGCGCCCTGGCGTGCGGAGATGCCGCTCAGCCACTGCAACAGGCGATGTCCAGGCAACGTGCCAGGGGAGAAGCGGCGTTGAGAACACGATTCGAAACAGCGATTGCCGAAGGAGAGCTTCCCCCCCATGTGAATGCCGCCGACCTGGCTCGCTATGTCTCGACCGTTTCCTACGGACTTGCGGTGCAGGCGGCCGGCGGTGCCACGACCGCCGACCTGACGGCCACCGCGGCAATTGCCCTGCAAGCACTGCCGGACGAGCGAGAGGAATGATCTGGCTCAAGTTCAGATCTCATCGCAACGGCCGCGCCAGTCTGGACATTGTCGTTTATAACGGCGCTGCTCCCGATCAGATTCAGCGGTCGCGTCCGGTGACAATGACGGCAGGCTCCTGGAGCGACTTCGAGATTCGCCGCGACGCCGCCATTGGAGGCCGAAAAGTGGCCCAAAGGAGAGGACTATCGGTTGGTGACCAGTTCTCGATCGGTGACATCTCGGTACACCTCCTTTTTCGCCGTAACACTGTTGACTGCGTATGCTCTGGCGTTGTTTTTCTCAAAGAAACCGTCCGCATTGTACACGCAGACCGACCAGAAACCGTCCACCGGGACATCCTTGACCGTCAGTCGATAGACCCTCTTGCCGTCATTCTCCCCCGGGACGATATTGAGATAGACGGCGTCCTTGTCTGGGGTGCCGTGGCAGTGACCTGCCCCCCGCGTCCGAAGTAGTGCATTTTCTTGTTGACGACCCTTGCACCAGTAACCAGCAGGGTGTGGCGTCAGGGGGGAAATTCTTGGGCTTCTGTGGTCGGTCGGTTTTGGCTTTGCGTGTTCGCCGGTTCGTTGTAGAAT
>JAHBXU010000037.1 GCA_019636315.1 Planctomycetaceae bacterium
CAACGTGAGTGACGATGTGCTTGCCAACCGAGAGTTCGGCGGCAGTCGCCGCGAGCGTCTCCGCATCGCGACCTGTGATAACAACCTGCGCACCGCGTTTCGAGAAGCCGCGGGCCAGTTCCTTGCCAATGCCGCGGCTGCCGCCGGAAATCAACACGACTTGTTCCGAAACGTCAAAAAGTTCATCGGTCACGTTGGGTTCCTTCAACCGTCGAGCCCGGGGGCCTGGAATCATTCAACGAGGAAAAGCCCGGAGACGGCTTGCAAAATCGTGGGAATCCGAAACATCAGAGGAGGAGAAGTTGGGGATTGCTCTGCTCCCGTTTCTCGCGAAATTGTCAGGTCGCGATCTCGCTGCATCAACCGCATTCTCAAACAGTCTCCCGTGGGAACGCTCATTCGGCCGGCCGCAGGTGCACCGTCTTGCCGTCAATGAAAAATGTCAGGCCCAATGGTTCACACAGTGCACGAAAAAACTCCTCCGCCGAGACGTCTTCCAGCATGAGGGTGATCCGTTGATTCAAATCAACACCGGCGGATTGTAAGGCGGCCGCGTCGTACTCCACTTTGACGTCCTGCGATTCGAGTGTCTTCAGGATTGTAATCAAAGTGGCGCGAGGGGCGTTGAGTGTAAATCGACGATCGTGCAGGAGACCGGGATCGACTCCCGCCGATTGAGCCGCCGGTTGTTCGCCTGACAGCAATGCCGCAATTTGTTCGTGTTCTCCAATGGTTGCCTCGACATGCAGGCGGCGGGCCTCCTGTCGGAAAGTCGCCGCCGGGCACGCTTGCTGAGCTGCCGCGATCGCCTGGGCATCCCGTTCCGGTCGAATCCGATACGACTCTGCGATGGTCAGTCGTTCTGGAGATGGGTGCAGTTCGATCTTCGATGCATCGTCATTCCAGGAGAATGAGAGATCGAACTGTGCAGCGACAAATGCCAGTCCTTCGGCCGCGTTCATGTCGCAGAGGACGCCGCCGGCCCACAGGTCGTGCGGGAGTTGCATGTCGTTTGCAACCGCCAGTTGGAATTTGGCTCCGATCATTTCCAGCAGCTGTCGCGGGGTTGTCAGGTCATCCCAGCGAATCGTCCGTTGCTGCAACAGATCGCGTCTCCGACTGCCGTTCGTTTCGCGCAGCAGCACTTTGAGTGTTTCGACCTGCCGCGCTGCGTCGGTTCGCATCCGGTCGAGACTCGTCGGCGGGCCAATCATGACGGTTGCACCGATCACCGCTGCATCGGCGCCGCATTGTGCGGCGATCTGATCCAATCCGTCGCCGAGCGAGACATGGCTCAATTGCACATTGATCGGTCGATCCGGGTCAATACGCCGGTCGATCAGAATGGCCACTCCGTGCAACCGGGTGAGCCGCTGCGTTATTTCCCGTAAGGAGACCTGCTCTCGAAAAACGCTGATGGGTCGTCCCAGTTCCTGATGAAACCTGACTCCGGACTTCGGAGGCAATGGCTCTTCGGCGACAAGCCCGACCGCGGAGAGCACGAGCAACAGCCCGGCCGGCGAGTGGAGGAAGTCGAACGGGCCGCAACGACTTCCGCGGAGGTCCGACCGCTGACTCCGGACTGTGTTTGGCCCGATCCGCATGTCAGGTGCTCCGTTCGTCCATGCCGGGAGCCGTGCCTTCAATCAGACGGCGGAGCAACTTGTCGCTGACATGCCCGCGGAAGCGAACACGGCCGTCCAGTTCCAGAACCGGAACACAGTCACAGTACCGCTCGCGGAGCGGCGGCTCTCCATCGATATCGATCAACTTGATGTTCGGCAGGTACGCCCGATAGTCGTCCAACGTACGGCGGGCCTCATCGCATAGTGGACAGTTGGCACGCGTGTAGAGCACGGCCTTGCGAAACCGCTGACCGGGAATCGTCGGCGCCCAGTCGCCATCGTTTCCAGAGGGATGTCTGATTAGCCAGGCGCCTCCCAGCATGAATGCGAGCGACAGACCCCAGGAGACCGCCGCATTGCGCGCGATCAGGCTCCCGAACCGCCCCCAATCAGCATCCATACGGAGCGTCAGCACGATGCCGGCGAGGACGAAGCCCAGCAGCAGGAACGCCGTCCCTAGTGGTGCATTGGATCGACGGGTCTCCAGATTCGCACTTTCCATCGCGTGATGACTCCGTCGTTCATCGCGGTCTCGACCCGCACAGCAATAACCGGCACGTCGCTGCCGCGCTGGCGGCCGCGGCCCATGCCTGCGATCGGCCAAACCGGTATTATTGCGGTTCGCGTCGAGTTTGAAAACTGGCGCAAGTCTCCCGTGGACGCGCGAGGCGAACCGGGCGTATGATTCTGGGAAGACCGCGTCGTGGCGAGCCGTCGTGCGGAATGCCGGAGGACGCCGATCAAGTCGCCAGAATCATGCCGATGCGACGTCGCACTCGAACATTCCGGTTGATGCAATGGAGTCTGCTGGGGCTTCTGGCTGTTGCCGTCGGATCGCTGCGGCTGGATCGATCGAGTTTTGGTGCGGATCCGATGGATGACGGGTCCGCTTCGTCTCGATCAACTCAAGTGCAGCGACTGGTGGACGATCTCGGGGCGGCTTCGTACAGCCGTCGCGAACAGGCGGCGACGCAGTTAAAGCGCATCGGCGGTACAGCCCTCCCCTTCCTTCGCGATGCGGCCGCTCATCAGGACCTGGAGGTTCGCTATCGCGCCCGAAAACTGTTTGACGTGATCGAGCAGGTGGAGCGGCAGAAGATTCTGACGGAGTTTCTGAATTCGGGTCGCCTGGAGCAGGGGAGCGGGCTTCCGGGATGGGATCGCTTTGCTGAGATCGTGGGCGCCGACGCCCCGGCTCGGGAGTTGTTCGCCGCCATGTATCAGGCGGAGCCGCAGATGATGAGTCAGTCGGACCGCGGCGGACCGGAGTTGCGGTCGCTGGTGGAGTCGCGCGTGTCGCGGCTCCGAGCGTCGCGGCAGCCGACGGATGCGTCTCGTGTCTCGCCGCCGGCGACAGCCGCACTGCTATTTGTGATGCTCGATTCCAATCTGAACATCAGCGGTGCAGCCCATGAGACAATGGCGGCTGCCATCAGACAACGATCCATTCAAGAGGCACTCGCCGCTCCCGGTGATACGGCCATTCGTCGGCTGATCTCCTTTTGGATTGCGGAAGCGGAAGAGGTTCCTGCCAGCCAGCGCGTCGACATTGCCATGCTCTATGATCTCGAGACCGGAGTCGCGCCGTCGCTACAGATGATTCGTTCGGCGGCGAAAGGGAGTCACCTGCAGAATGCCATTTTCTCCATCGCCAAGCTGGGAGGACCGGCGCACCTGGTCGACCTGCGACCACTCCTGACCGACAATACGCCGCTGTCGGAGCGCGAGACCAACACGGGCGTTTCGATTGAGACGCAGGTCTGGGATGTGCGGCGGCAGTTGAACGATTGGCAATCGTTATCGCTCGATGAGATCGAGGCGTTGACTTCGACGGAGCCGCGCCGTGCGAAGATTGCCTTCAGCGCGCAGGTCCGGGATGTCGCACTGGCGGCCATGATCTATCTCATTGGCCAGAATCCACGGGACTATGGATTTACGGAACTGCAGCCGCACGGGAAGTACCTGTACTCGCCGAACACCGTGGGGTTCGATTCGGACGAGCGGCGTCAACGGGCATTTCGTCAGTGGTTGCTCTGGACGCGGCTACAGCGATTGCAATCGCTGGATGTTGACGCCATCGCCGTGGCAGGTGCCGGTGTATGAGAGTCCCTGGCAGTGGAACATGAGGCGACAAGGCCGCTGCCTGACTCACTTGACGACGGTCGGTTCGGGAGAGAGTTCGCTATCGGTGACGTCGGCATGTCCCCGCTCCGTGATCAGTAGCGAGTACCGCCGGTTGTCGGTTACCAGGCAGTCGTGAAGTGCGACACGGCTCGTGCCTCCCACGGCGATCCCGGCGCGACCATTCCCCTCGCAGATGACATTGTCGAATACGACATTGCGGCACCGGTCCTGGGCGTGGATGCCGTCCAGGCGGAAGTGGCGAAACGTGACGTCGCGAACGACCACATATTCAACGCCAAGCAGTGTCAGGCCGACGTCCTCAGTCGACAGTTCGAGGGACATTTCCCGCGGGTCGTCCAGGCGGGCGGTTTTCAGCAGGATGCGTCCCTCTTCGAGATACCAGTGATTTGCGGGCGCCCCGGGAAGCTGATTCAGTTTCCAGGGAAGGTCGAATGTGGGCAGCGTCTGACCATCGCGAGATAGTTGTGCGTAAGTCTTCCGATGGGGAGTGACGCTCCACGTGTCGACGCCGACTTCCCGCCAGGCCGCTGCTGGAATCGGCCGGGCTCCGGAGATGACCGCACCATTGCCAATGATCTGCAACGGCAGCGCGGCGACGCCGCTGTGCCGCGGACCAACGAAACTCAACGATCCATAATACGGAGTGCCATTGTTCGCCAGAACGATGCTGTCGCCCGGGCAGATCAGTCGCGAAGCCCGCTGCAGCGACCGCACTGGGCCGGTGCGGCTGTTGACGGTGCTGGCCGCCCGGCCGTCCGCTGCGTCATCTCCCATGCGGCTGTCGACGTAGATGACTCCGGACTCGCCGAGCCGGGGAAACAAGGCCGCACACAACACAGCGAGAGAGAGTTGCCGCAGGAACTTGGTATTCTGCATCACGGAGCCAGTTCGTGTCGTTTGACGCCGTCGCGACGGCTGGATAGAGTCGGCCCCCGTTTTGCAAGGAACCTGACCGTTCTTGAAGTGCGAGTCTAAACCGCACCTGCTGCCAAAGCAACGACCCATGCCCACACAATTTCCCCGCCGCGCCCTGCTCAGCGTAAGCGACAAAACTGGACTTGTGCCGTTCGCCGCCGGATTGGTGGAACTCGGATTTGAGCTGCTCTCGACGGGCGGTACCAGTCGCACATTGCGCGAGGCCGGTCTGCCGGTTCAGGATGTATCAAGTTACACCGAGTTTCCCGAGATCATGTCGGGTCGCGTGAAGACGTTGCATCCGCGGCTGCACGGCGCGCTCCTCGGCCGCCCGGATCTGGCTGACGACCAGGCCGCAATGGCAGAGCATGGCATCGTGCCACTGGAGTTGGTGGTCTGCAACCTGTACCCCTTTGAACAGACGATTGCCCGCGACGGTGTGAACCTTGCGGAGGCGATCGAGCAGATCGATATCGGCGGTCCGAGCATGATTCGCTCCGCCGCCAAGAACCATGCCTATGTGGCGGTGGTGACTTCCTCAGGACAATATGACCACGTGCTGGCGTCTCTTCGCGCGGGAGCACTCACCGTTGACGAACGCCGCGAACTTGCTGGTGCGGCGTTCGAGATGACCGCCCGCTACGACCGCGCCATTGCCGATTACTTCGCAAAGAATACGGCGCCGTCCGAGGAAACCGAGGGACTCGATTTCCCTGACGTGCTGAACCTGTCCTTCAACAAACGCTCCGGGTTGCGTTACGGAGAGAACCCCCATCAAGCCGCGGCGTTTTATGTCGAGACGTCGCCCGGCGCTGCAACGTTGGCGAAATCCGCCATCCGGCATGGGAAGGAACTTTCCTACAATAACCTGTTGGATCTCGATGCGGCGATGGCCCTCGTCCGTGAATTCGACGAACCGGCCGCCGTCGTCATCAAGCACAACAACCCGTGTGGATGCGCCATTGCGGCCTCGCTGTCCGAGGCGTTCGCGCAGGCCTACGCGGGCGACCCGGTGAGTGCGTTCGGATCTGTTCTGGGCTTTAATCGCCCGTTGGACGTCGCGACAGCGGAGCGACTCTGCGAACCGGGACGCTTCATCGAGGCGATTGTGGCTCCCGGCTTTGACGATGCCGCGTACTCGCTGCTCACCACACGTCCCAAATGGAAGAACAACGTCCGCCTCATCGATTGCCCTGGTCTGACGGATTCAGCCGGTTCGACGCTCGATTATCGCCGTGTCGCCGGCGGACTGCTTGTCCAGGAGCGGGACGATCTGCCCGATCCGCAAGATGACTGGAAAGTGGTCACCGACCGCCGGCCGACCGACGCGGAGTTGATCGATCTTCAGTTCGCCTGGAAGGTTTGCAAGCACGTCAAGTCAAATGCGATTGTGCTGGCCAGAGCCGGGGCCATTGTCGGCGTGGGGGCCGGCCAGATGAGCCGGCTGGATTCGTCGTTCATCGCCACACACAAGGCGGGTGAACGAAGCCGCGGGGCTGTTGTCGGCTCGGACGCGTTCTTTCCCTTCCGCGATGGGGTTGACCAGGCGGCGAAGGCCGGCGTCACTGCGGTGATTCAACCTGGAGGCTCCAAACAGGACGCCGAAGTGATCGCTGCCTGCAACGAGCACAACCTGGCCATGATCTTCACCGGCCGCCGGCACTTCAAACACTAACCACCACTGTGGGGAGCCAATGTGCCACTGTGTGATCCCGTGGATAAGTCTTTCCCAAGCCGACGGCTTCGCCGTCGAGCGATGTGGTTGGAGGCTTCGCCACCCCGATGAATTTCGATCGTAGCATCGAAACTCCATCGTCCGACGGCGAAGCCGTCGGCTTGGGATGTCGCTGTTCGTCGGCTCGAATCGTGGGGTCTCTATTTCGAGGAACTGTGATTCCGTTGAAAATGCGACGCGGCTTCAATGGAATTCGATGACGGGTGCCGACAAGCTGAAACTGCTTGGAAGTCCCCAGAATTGTTGCGACGTCCATTCGAGCCGCATTTGACGACCGCCTGTGACGCGCGTCACGATGTGCTGTCTCTCGCGGTTCCTCCGAGTCACCGCTTGCTTCGCAGCAGACGATTCGGTACGAACCGCTCACGGTCTCATGGCGATTTTCACTGTCCAAGCTGCGCGGCACGATGCACGATCTGATCGACAACCCACTCTGGCGGCCGGAAGATCTGGGGCGACCGATTCCGGATTCGCCGCATGCGGTCTCCGTCTGCCTGCCGACCTGGCGAGACAATATTGGTTATGAGGAGGGGGAGCCGCGCGTCACGTCGCGGTTGCGGGCCGGGTATCCTCGGTTCGTGTTCAACCCGTTGTGCAGTCAATTGTTTGCCGATTGCCGCAACCGGTTCGCCAGAGAGGCTGAAGCGTGCCAGGTCTATCCGACGCGCGCGGCGGCGGAACGCTTCGGTCGGTACTTTGAGAGCAAGACCGGGACGACGGCGCGCGTCGTTCCCGTCGGATACGAGGACGTTCAAGCCGTCTGTTATCCACAGACACACGATCGCATCGCCAGGGATTACTGGCAGCATGCGGGGGAAGGGATCTCCTCGCGGCGCGCGGAAGCGATCCTGCATTCACAGGCCCCACAAAGTCCCGACGATCACATTCCGCTGCTGCGCGCCCGAATTGCCGCACTCGCCGGAGTGGCCGAGGAGTGTGTGTGCCTGTTTCCGAGCGGGATGGCGGCCCTCGCGGCCGTCGATCGTGCCTTACATGTTCTCTTCCCCAAACGGCGATCAGTTCAGTTCGGATTTCCTTATGTTGACACTTTGAAGATCCAGCAGAAGTTCGGATCGGGCGTTCACTTTTTCCCACGGGGCGACGAAGGCGATCTGCAGCAACTCGAGCACCTGCTCCAGCGCGAACCTGTCGCCGGACTATTCACCGAGTTTCCCTCCAATCCCTTGCTGCAAAGTCCCGACCTTGGCCGGCTGTCCGATTTGACGCGGCAGCACGACTGTCCGTTGATTGTGGACGAAACGATCGCCAGCCTGGCGAACGTGGATCTGGCATCGGTTGCGGACGTCGTCAGCACGAGTCTCACAAAGTATTTTTCCGGGGTGGGCGACGTCATGGGCGGTGCGCTCCTGTTGAATGCCAGCAGCCCGTACTTCACCGACCTGTCGACACTGCTGACCGGGCAGGGCGAGGAACTGTTGTGGGGGGCCGATCTCGCGGTCCTGGAACAGAACTCCCGCGACTTTGCTGATCGCATGCGTGGCATCAACTTCGGAGCCGCACGACTTGCCGAGTTCCTGCGTTCGCATCCGCGCGTCCGCCGGGTGTACGCCCCGCAGTTCGAGTCGCCGGCCATGTATCAGATGTGGCAGCGGCCCGAGGGAGGCTATGGAGGATTGTTCTCGCTGTCGCTCCATGAAGAAGCGTCCTGCGGTCCCCGATTTTTCGACGCCTTGCGCGTCTGCAAGGGCCCCAATCTGGGAATGTCGTATACGCTGGCCTGTCCTTACACGATCCTCGCGCACTACGGCGAACTCGATTTTGCCGAATCGTGCGGCATGTCGCGGTATCTCATCCGCGTCTCCGTAGGACTGGAGGACTCCGACGATTTGAGCGGTCGCTTCGCCGACGCACTGGCATGCCTGGACGACTGACGGCGGACGCGGGATTCATCGCGGCAGGTGGGCCCTGGCACCCGCAGCAGCATCGTTCGATGTTCCAGTTGCCGTGATGAAATGGCGCCTGTGGCGTCGACCGAGGCAATTCCCTATCCTCCTCTTTGATGAGAATTGCACGGTGGGAAACTGTTGGAAACAATAGGGCGATGGAGCGGACGCAAGAGCAACTGCCGTGGCATCACCTGGAGCTTTCGGCGCTGTATGAGAAGCTGGATGCGACCGAGCAAGGCCTGACGGACGTCCAGGCTCGGGAACGGTTGCACGCGTACGGACCAAACCAACTTCCCGAACAACCGCCGCCCGCGCTGTGGCAAATTGTGCTGCGGCAGTTCTACAGTCCGCTGATTTACATCCTGGTGATTGCGGCTGTGTTCTCCGTGATCATCGGTGACTTGAAGGACGCGGGATTCATCGCGGCCGTGCTGGCCATCAATGCCGTTATCGGCGCTTATCAGGAGTGGAAGGCCGAGCAGAGCAGTCTGGCCCTGCGCAAGCTGCTGCAAATGCGGGCGTCGGTCGAGCGCGGCGGAGAAGTTCGCGAGGTCAAAGCCGAACAGGTCGTCCCGGGCGATCTGGTATGGCTGGAATCCGGAAATCGAGTTCCGGCGGACCTGCGGCTACTCAGTACACATGGTCTGGAGATCGACGAGTCGCTCCTCACCGGTGAGTCACTTTCCGTCAATAAAGATCCCCATTGGAGTGGACCGGAGAACGCGCCGGTTGGTGATCGGGCCAACATGGCGTTCGCCGGATCCATTGTGACGCGAGGACGCGGCAAAGGTCTGGTCGTCGCGACCGGGACTGCCACCGGCGTGGGGCAGCTCGCGACGGACGTTCTGCGTTCGACCGGCGGCAAACCGCCGCTCCTGGAACGAATGGAGCGATTCACCAATATCATCGCCGTGGGCACGGTGGCCGTCTCCCTGTTCATCGGCGGTCTCGGCGTCGTCCTGGGGCGGTATTCGGTTTCGGAGATGTTCCTGTTCGCAGTCGCCCTGGCCGTGTCGGCGATCCCCGAAGGACTGCCGGTGGCGATGACGGTGGCGCTCGCCATCGGAACAACGCGGATGGCGCGGCGGGGAGTGATCGTCCGCAGACTGACCGCGGTGGAAGGTCTTGGAAGCTGCACCCTCATCGCCACCGACAAGACCGGCACGTTGACCGTCAACGAACTCACGGTCCGTGAGGCGCGTCTGCCCGACGGCGCCGTGTTTGAGGCGACCGGTGAGGGATTCGACCCAGACGGTCAGGTCTTGCTCCAACAGAAGGCGGTCGTTCGGGGGAACCATCCAGCGCTCGAATCGCTGGCTCGTGCGGGCGTCCTGTGCAACGAGGCCGATCTCCACGAACGAAATGGTCACTGGGAATGGCGCGGCGACGCGGTCGACATTGCATTGTTGTCGTTCGGCCGCAAATTGGGTTGCCAGCGCGATGCGTCACTGGACGCGCATCCCCAGGTGAATGAAATTCCCTTCGAGTCAGAGCATCAGTTCGCAGCGACATACCATCGCGTCAATCAGGAGGTGCGGGCGTTTGTGAAAGGAGCACCGGAACGCATTCTGGCGATGTGCCGGGACGGTGTGGACAAATCGACGTTCGACCGCGTGGCGTTGGATATGGCGGCTCGCGGCCTTCGCGTGCTGGCGCTGGCGGAAGGCCCGGGTGACGCGGGACGCGACAGTTCGTGCACCCCGAGTGAGCCGACTGATCTCACGTTCCTCGGATTTGTCGGCATGCTCGACCCCTTGCGGCCGGGAGTGCGCGATGCCGTCCGCGCCTGCCACGACTCGGGTGTGAATGTTTCGATGGTCACGGGGGATCACCGGGTCACCGCACTGGCCATCGCGCGCGACCTGGATCTGGCGCAGGACGAGAGTGAAGTCATCACGGGACCCGAACTGTCAGAAAAGGATCCTGCAGCGCTGGCGGAAGTCGTGCAACGCGTGCGGGTCTTCGCCCGAGTGGCCCCGCGTCAGAAGTTGCAGATTGTCGATGCGGCTCGCGCGGCCGGGCAGTATGTGGCCGTCACCGGTGACGGCGTGAATGATGCTCCGGCCCTCCGTGCCGCCAACATTGGCGTCGCGATGGGAAAGGCGGGCACCGATGTGGCCCGCGAAGCAGCGGAGCTGGTCATCAGCGATGACAACTTCGCCACCATTGTCGCCGGCATTGAAGAGGGGCGGATTGCCTACGACAACATCCGCAAGGTGATCTATCTGCTCCTCTCGACAGGAGCGGCAGAATTGCTGATGGTGCTCCTCACGGTGCTTTCGGGCCTCCGGTTGCCGTTGCTGACCGTGCAACTGTTATGGCTCAACCTGGTCACCAATGGAATTCAAGGGGTTGCAATCGCCTTCGAACCGGGCGAAGGGGATACCCTCAACCGCAAGCCGCGGCCGCCGAGTGAGCCGATCTTCAACCGGCTGATGATCGAACGCATGGTTGTCGGCGTCGTTGCGATGGGCGGCATCGGCTTTGCCGCGTTCTATTGGATGATTGCAAACGGTTGGTCCGAAGCGGAAGCCCGCAACATCCTGCTGCTGCTGATGGTGCTCTTCGAAAACTTTCACATCGGCAACTGTCGGTCGGAAACGAAGTCCGCGTTCGCCCTTTCTCCATTCCGGAGCCCGATCCTGCTGTTGGGGGCCCTGGGGGCGTTGTCGATCCACGTCGCGGGAATGTATCTCCCCTTCCTGCAATCGGTCCTGGGCACACAACCGGTCTCTCTCACCACCTGGATGGTGGTCGTGGCGCTGGCGGTATCCATTGTCCCGGCTCTCGAACTCCACAAGTTACTGTGGAAGCTTCGCACTCATCGAGATGACACATGAACGCTTCTCGGTCCTTCGTGCCCCCGATCAGGCTTTGAAGCTTCGCCATGATTGCCACCGCGGCGGCGAAGTCTGAAGTCCTGCCGCGTGCCGATCAAGCCGCCGCGTCCTTCAGAGAACGTCCCCTCACGGGATGTAGACGAACTCTTTCAGATTGAATACTAGGTGAGCCATGTCCTGCCACAATGGCTGGTGCGTCAACGCTGTGTCGGTGGAGATGTCGTGCAGTTCGGCCAGACGGCGGAACGTCTCGGCGAGTTCACGCTGCTCATCCTGCGACGGCGGTCGGCCGAGGGCCTGCTGAAACATGGCGGCGAGCCGCATTTCGGGCGACTCGTGCGACTGTTCGACAAGGCGCGCCGCCCAGACGCCCGCCTGCTGGATCACAAACGGATCGTTCAACAGTGTGAGCGCCTGGGACGGGACATTCGTGACGTCGCGGCGTCCCTGCGTGACTTTGCTGCCCGGAAAGTTAAACGCTTCGAGGAACCGGTCTCCTTCCATCAGGCTGACTTTCAGGTACACGCTCCGCCGACCATCACCATCAAGCGGGCCCGGAAACAATCGTCGATAGTCATTCGGCTCCGTACGGAAGGGAAAGACGCTCATCCCGTACAGCCTGCGGTCGAGACGGTCGGAAGCCGCGAGCAACGAATCGCGGATCGACTCTGCGTCCAGGCGTCGCGCGGGGTAATGCGACAACAGCCGATTGTCCGGATCGACGGAGTGAGCCGCAGGGGATGCTTCGCTGGACAGCCGAAACGTGCGGCTGCGGACGATTTCCCCAATGAGTGTCTTGACGGACCAGCCCTCGGCCACGAACCGCGTGGCGAGGTAATCGAGCAGTTCCGGATGCGTCGGGAGATCTCCAACACGGCCAAAATCGTCGACTGATCTGACGATTCCGGTTCCAAACAGGTGATGCCAGATTCGATTCACCATCACGCGTGCCGTGAGCGGATTGTCCGGTGACGCGAGATGGGCAGCGAGTTGCAGTCGCCCGCTCCCTTGTGCGATGGGCGCATCAACCGTCCCCGCGAGCACTTCCAGATAGCGTCGCGCGACGACGTTGCCGGGGCGTTCGCAATCGCCGCGCACAAGCAAGGGCTGATCGAATTCGTCGCCCATCTCCGCAACGCCCGGCACAATGCGCGGCTGCGACAGTTCGTGTGATTCAATCTCGCGATAGGCGATCACCAGGTCTCGAAGTGCCGCACTCTCGCTGAAGGAGTTGGTCAGCTGATTGTGCTTCAACATCCATTGCAGCCAGCGGACGTCGTCATCGGTCGTGCGGTCCGGGCCCGTGGACCAGGCATCGATTGCATCCGCCAGCACGCGTCCGTACCGGTTGGCGACATCATCGAGCGACTGGGGCGCCTTGTCAGCAACGTCGAAGAGACGCATCACAGGACTGAGATCGGCTGGCGGCGGCTCCTTGGAGTCGTGCAGCACGACATGCGTGACGCCGAAATACGAGTTCGGATCGGCCGCCGCCTGATCCCAGGGGATGCGATCGTTCTGTTTGTCCTTGCCCAACGTGCCGAGCTGGTCCGGAAACTTGGGATTGTCGAATTTCGTCATCAACTCGGCATACACACGGCGGCTGGCGAGCTGATCGGGCGCCTCGAATGTGATCCAGGTGACCTCGCCGCTGGTGAGCGCTCGATAGTTCCGGTAATTGAGTTGGCAGTTGTTGGTGATCAGCCGCACCGCGCTGGTCTTTTCTCCCATGACTTCAAAGCTGATCGACTGCCGTTCGGTGCTCAACGGCGGCGAACGCAAGGCCCCGTTGAGTCGTTGAGACGCGGCGTGAGTGAAGACGCCGGCCGGCAACAGGGCTTGCACGGCGCGGTCCCCCTCACTCGTGAGACTGATCTCGCCACTCGCAGTCGGCCCCTGACGCAATCCATGCCCGGCGGCACTCCAGTCGCCAAAATTTCCCTTTCGAAAGTCGACGGCGATGTCGTACTGCGCGTCGCGGAGCGCGCGGCGTCGATCGTGCTCCTCACGATATCGCGATTCGATCGTCATCCATGCCGCGCCGAGTGCATCGGAACCCGATGTCTGCTCTGCTTGCGCGGCGACTCTCCACGGAGTCAGCAGATCGTCGAGCGGCGGCTCCTGTCCTGCTTGCTGCTCGACGGACAATGCTTCCCTGAGATGGTGCAGGCTAATCGTTGAGCTTTCCTCCGAAGCGTCGGAGGCATCCGACGGATTGCGGCGTGCGACTTCTGCGTCCAACATCC
>JAHBXU010000370.1 GCA_019636315.1 Planctomycetaceae bacterium
CTGGAGGTAATCCAGCTTGCGGGCCAGGCCGGTGAAGTCCCCCACGCCGTCGCCCGTGCTGTCACAAAACGCGCGGACGTGCAGCTCGTCGATGACGGCGTCCTTGGACCAGTGCGGTTCAGGAGAGAGCATCGTTTCATTCCGGGAGGCCCGCCGGTGATGGCCGACAGCCAGGCTGTCGATCGTAGATGGATGTCAGTTGGCGCAGCCGGGCTTCCAGTGCAGGAGTCAGTTGCTCCCGCGCGACGCGCCAGCCCCAGTTTCCCTCAGAAGTGCCCGGCAGATTGAAGCGCGCTTTCGTCCCGAGACTGAGGACGTCTTGAAGGGGCGCCAGAGCCGTATCGGCGACGGATGCCCAGGCGAGACGGAGCACGTCCCAGGCGATATCGGATCCGTCGGTGCCCAGGTACTCGAGCAGCCGCGCGCGTTCCTGTGTGATCTCCTCGGCCGACTGCGTCGTCCCCTCTCCGGGCTGGCTGCGGAACCAGCCGGTTGTTGTGTTGTTGTCATGCGTACCGGTGTACACGACGGCATGTCGGGGAAAACTGTGCGGGCGGTGATAGGCGGAGAGGGGATCGCCCCCGAAACCGAACTGGAGCACGCGCATGCCGGGCGCTCCCAGATCTTCGCGGAGGGCGTCCACTTCCGGCGTAATCAATCCCAGATCCTCCGCGATAAGAGGCAGCGGACCGAGGGCCCGCTCCATAACCCGGAAAAGTTGAATTCCCGGCCCTGTGACCCATCGCCCGGACGCGGCTGTCGGGGCATCGCCCGGAATTTCCCAGTAGGCTTCCATGCCCCGAAAGTGATCGATGCGGACCAGATCAAAGAGTTCAAACGCATGTCGCAGGCGTTGGATCCACCACTCAAAGCCGTGCTGAGCGAGCACATCCCAACGATACAGCGGGTTGCCCCATAACTGGCCAGTCTCGCTGAAATAGTCGGGCGGCACGCCGGCGACGAGCGTCGGTCGCCCCTCTTCGTTGAGATGGAACAACTCGCGATGTGCCCACACGTCGGAACTGTCGTGGGCGACGAAGATGGGCACATCGCCGATGATTCGAATTCCCCGCGCATTGGCCTGCTGGCGGAGTGCGGTCCATTGGCGCGCAAACTGGAACTGCACGAATGCTTCGCGGTTGATGACGGTCGCCAGTCTCAGTCTTGCCGCCTGCAATGCGGCGGGATCGCGTGCCGCAAGATCCGCCGGCCAGTCGGGCCACGCTACGCCGCCGGCTTCCTCCTTGAGCGCGATGAACAACGTGTAGTCGTTGAGCCAGAGCGCTTCCTCTTCGCGAAATCGCAGGAACTCCCCGTAGTCCTCACTCTTCTCCGCAGCGAATTGTTCGTACGCCAGGGCGAGACGTTCATGCTTCCAGGCGGTGACGCGATCGAATTCCACCTGATCTGTGCGAAAGGGGACGTCCACCTGAAGCTGGTCGTGTGTGAGCCAGCCCCGTTCGGCCAGACGCTCGAGGCTGACGAACAAGGGGTTGCCCGCAAACGTCGACGGGCTTTGATAGGGCGAGCTTCCATACCCGGTCGGCCCGACGGGAAGCATCTGCCAAAGCGACTGCCCTGTCCGCTCGAGAAACTCCAGAAACTCGTGCGCTGCGGGACCGAGATCACCAATGCCATGGTCGCCGGGCAGCGACGAGACGTGTAAGAGAATGCCGGATGATCGGGGCAGACGCTTAATATCGTTCATGTGTCCTCCATGATGCACCGCTCGAATGTCCTGAACTGGGTCGGTTCGCGCCACCGAGGTCAGACGACATCGCCTGTGAAACGAAGGTGGCCATCCCTGTGCCGCCTTCGACGACACACCGGACCTCCACCGACATCTCATCCAGGGGATGCTCTCTCGGCCGTGGCACCGACGAGCGCGCCAGGGGATTGTATTCCGCGTCCGCCTTCGGCGACCATGCGGCAATCGACATTTCTGCGGGATCATCCACCACTCGCCCGAAGCGTCGGCGCGGCAACTTGGGCATTCTTGCTGAAGCATCGGGCTGCTACCGTTGGTTCCTCTGGGCGAGATGTGGGTGGTTTTCATGGAGTCCCTCGCTCCTGCTTCGCGTGACTTTCCGTTGATCTCACGCTGCGGCTTTGGGCAACTCATTTCTTGGGCGAACGCGGGGCCGTTGTGACCAGCGCGACAGGAAAGTTGACGAGCAGCGATTCCAGCGCCAATGCTCCATGACTCGGGAGTATTTCTCGGCCGGTCATCCACTCCACGAGGGGTGTTTCCGGCAGGCGGGTCAATCGAACTCGGGTGTCCCGCCAGGCGGCGCGTCCCCAGGCGTATCGGGCGGACGTCGCGTACAGCCATCGCGGAGCCAATCGATCCGTCGCGGACGTCGTGGGGGTACGTTCTGAGGATTAAACCGGCTTCCACCTGTCGACCAGTCGAAGGTGTCAGCCCTTCGAGGCTGGTCCTCATGTCCCGTCCACAGTCGGTGAACCAGTGATAGCCGGCAATGACCGACCGGGCTTCGTCTCCGGTCGCCTTCACTCAGGCCGAGCCTTTGCGTCGCCCCTCGCGAACGATTTGGCCCAGTTCCCCTGAATGGTTCGCGAAGTAGAAGAACGGTCGCATGGATGCGAATTCCTGACCCTGAAACAGCATGGGGGAACTCAAACGCGAAGAGCAGATACGCCGTCAGAGCCCGATGACTTCCGGGGTGTGACAACGGATGCAGACGCATTCCGCGGGCCAGGTTCGCGATTTGATCATGATTCTCCAGAAACGCCACAAACCGTGCCGAAGGCAGATCCCGAGTCAGCGTGCCGCCGCTTGTTTTGCCCCTTGTCCCATTGCCCCTGATACAGAAATCCTCGGTTGGCGGCCGAAATCAACTCCTGCGGCGTGCCGCGATCATCGGTGAAGTATGCCTCCATCGCACCCGCGAGCGCCGCCTCTGCGCCCGCTCTGTTGTCACACCAAAGTAGCCGTTTGACTCTGCGTCGAGCGGAATCTCAACGGCGGCATCCAAACCAATCGCCACCGCCACGGACCGACGGCGCGGAGCCCACACGCGAAAGCTGACTCCCGCCGTCAACACCTCAGCACCCACCGGAAAACGCCGATGAACCGCCGGTCCGTTCATTCCGTTCCTCCCGGAGTCGGGGACGTGTCTCGCGATTGCACGGCGCGTCGTCCGGGCCGCACGGAACTGCCGCGGCGGTCGAACGCGTGTCGCTTCGGCACGACCACGCGTCCTGACTCGGTCACGGTAAATCCACGACGGCGGTCGACCTCGACATCGAACCCAATCTCGATACCCGCCGGCAGATTCACGTCCTTGTCGACGATGACGTTTTGGAGGCGGGCGCCTTCCTGCACATGAACGCCGTCGAAGATCACGGAATTCACCACTTCGGCTCCCCGGTCAATGCGCACAAACGAGGACAAAATGGAATTGCGGACGTCGGCGTTGGCAATGACGGAGCCTGGTCCGACCAGGATCTTGCGGATGCGATCTTCCGTTTCGGACCCCGGCGCGCAGTTGAGACAAATGAGCGGCGGCGGTGCCGGAGGCAGATAGGTGAAAATTCGCGGCGACTGCGTGTGCAGATCGAGAGGAGGGTTGTCCTGGAGCAGGTCCATGTTGGCTTCAAAATAGGCGTCGAGCGTGCCGACGTCTCGCCAGTAGGCGTCCTGACTGGAGTCGTCTGCAAAGCGAAACGCGCGGACGCGTCCGGAACGCAGGAGGTCGGGGACAATGTTCCTGCCGAAATCGTGTCGCGAACCGACATCCCTTGCATCGCGTTCCAGATGGGCGAGCAGGACGTCGGTGCGGAATACGTACACGCCCATTGATGCCAGGCAATGCTGGGGATCACCTGGGATTGGCTCCGGGCGGTCCGGCTTCTCCTCAAAAGCCACGACGACGCCGTCTCCATCTGTCTGCATGATGCCGAAACTGGGCCCCTCTGTGATCGGGACCGGCAGACAGGCGACTGTTGCGTCGGCGTTGCTTGCCGCATGGGCGCGCAGCAGGGGGCGGTAGTCCATCCGATAGATATGGTCCGCCGCGAGAATCAGCAGGTGCTCTGACCGCGTGACTTCCTGTTCGTGAAAGTTCTGATACACGGCGTCGGCAGTGCCGGAATACCAACGATCGCCGCGCCGCTGTTGGGCCGGGACGACCTCCAGGAACTCTCCCCAGTCGCGTCGGAATCCCGACCACGCCAGCTTGAGATGCAATTGCAGACTTTGTGATTTGTACTGGGTGAGAACGAGAATCTGCCGCAGGCCGCTGTGGATGCAGTTCGACAACACAAAATCGACGATCCTGTAAACTCCGCCGAATGGGACGGCCGGCTTCGCGCGATGCTGGGTGAGCGGTTGTAAACGCTCACCTTTTCCGCCGGCCAGAACCAGGGTCACAATCGAATTCATCGCACTCCCTTTGCCGCTTCGCGCATCCGGCGCCCGATTCTGTGGCCGACACGTTCAGCATCGCCCCGCCCATTCATTCGGTCGCGTCGTTCTGGCGCTATCGTAGGAGGCGACCGCACATCCGAGCATCGGGGAATCTCTGAACATCCGATGGCGACTGACTTCAATCAGGTGCGGGGATGCAACAGTGCAGGCATCGTCAGGTCGGTGATCAGTTCCGGGGCGCCGTGTGCTTGAGTGACTGTTTGAGAATGATGTTGATGCGGGGAAATCGTCACCCGACGCGTGACCGAGGACGGGAATAGCAGCGCTTCCCAAGGTCGACCTCGCTGGCGCTTCAGATTTCTCCCGATGTTCAATCAGGTTCTGAGGGATGTCCTGTGCGCTGCCACTTTCGATATACTCCGCGAAGGAGTGTTGCACGCCCGCGACCATTGCCGATTTCGCGTCACAGCGGCGTTGAGGTGACGAGATGCGGCCGATCGACCGCGACCGTTCGTGAATGTGCAGGTCCCTCAAAACTGGTTGACTTTTCAATCTTCGTAACGACGCCCATGCCCTCGCTTGTTATTCGACGTGGAAGAATTATCGATCCCGCCGGACAACGGGATGAGTTCGCCGATCTCGTCATCATCGACGGGCGGATCGCTTCGCCGGGAGCAACCATTCCCCATCCTGATGAGACCATCGATGCCACCG
>JAHBXU010000371.1 GCA_019636315.1 Planctomycetaceae bacterium
GACCGGCTGACGCGCGGCGTATTTCCATACCTCGCGGCCATCGGCGATCGTCAACCCGTAGATATTCTTGTCGCTGGAGCCGAAGTAGACGCGGTCGCCGCAAACAACGGGCGAACTGTCAACGCCGGCGCGCGTTGTGAACGTCCAGACCGCCTCTCCGGTTTTCCGGTCAAGGGCGTGCAACCGTTTGTCGCGACTGCCAATGAGCACGAGATCCTCCGTGACGGCGGGGGAGGAACGGATTTCGAAGACGCGATTCGGATCGGAGTACTTCCAGACCATATGGTTGGCCTGCCAATCGATCGCGCAGACGAATCCGTCGGTTGTCCCAAAGTAGAGGATGTCGTCGCGGAGCGCGGGTGTCGCGACGAGCAGCCCTTCGATTGGTAGTTCGCGGTGCTGGACGCCGGTGTCGATATCGACCACCCGCAGAATGGGTTGATCGCAGCCGGTGACAAACGTGAATGCTCCGCCAATGGCTTGTGCCCCGTTGACCGGTCCGCGCGTTTCGAACTCCCACAGCGGTTCTCCATCGGCCAGCTTGAGCCGATACAGCTTCCCGCCGTGCGATCCGAAGATAACCGTGTCGCCCAGGATGGTCGCCCCGCCGATGACTTCCCCGGCCGTGGGAAAGGTCCAGCGCGGTTTGCCTGTCGCACGATCGACGGCGTGCAACGTGCCGTCTTCGTCGCCCGCAATCACCAGGTCGTCCGTCACAGTGACTGGCGCCTGGAAGCCGGGAGCGAAGTCCTTCAGATCGTTCGACTCGATCGTGCGATACGACCAGACGAGATCGCCCGTTTCCAGTTCGAGGCAGTAGAGAAATCCCGCCAGGATGCCGACGTAGACGCGTCCGCCTGCGATCGCGGGGGTGGATGGGACTCCGTCGGGGGCGTCACGCTCCCACAACAACTGCAGATCGTCCGGAAGTGTGGTATGTGCGATGCCCAACTGCTGCGGGCTGTTGCGAAATGACGTCCAGCTGGCTGGACCGAGGGCGGCTGGCCGGTTTGCGGGGACGTCATCGGCGCGCGCTGCCGCTTGCTGTGATACAGCGGCTGGGACGTCTGCAGGGCCGTCCATCGCGGTCGAAGCGTGATCCACGGAACTGATCACGATCACGAGGCACGCGGACCACAACACTCCCCAAGGGTGACGCAGGCATACGGAGGTCTGATCGCGTCTTAACGTTCGTTCCAGGCGCATCGGTACATCTCCTCAAAATCTGCGGCGGCAACAGGCCGCGGATTGAACTGGGCCGTCCACTGTTTGGCGGCTTCAATCGCCAGCGTGGGGATCAATGCAGGGTCGATGTCGCACTCGGCGAGTGTGGCGGGAAGTTGGGCCGTGTCCGTCAGTTCGCGGACGAATCCCGCCAGATGTCCGGCCGCTTGCGGATCGTCAGCGGCGCACAGGCCGACGTCCGCCGCAAGTTCGCCATACAACGGTCCCACGGCCGGTGCGTTGTAGCGGATGACGTGGGGCAACATTACGCCGATCGCCACGCCGTGCGTCAGATGAAAGTGAGCCGACAGGGGATTTGCCATCGAATGCGTCGCCCCCAGCATCGAGTTCTCAATGGCGGCTCCCGCCCAGTGTGCACCCAACTGCATCGCGGCCCGGGCCTCAATGTCGGCTCCCTGGGAGGTCGGAGCGGCGGGATCTGACGGCTCGCGGCAGACCGTGGGAAACGACGGGCCGATGGCCTGCCATGCGGCGCGGCTGAACACTTGCGAGACGGGGTTCCGCTTGCGGGTGACATACGTTTCGACCGCGTGGCTGACCGCGTCGATCCCGGTCACGGCCGTGACGAATTTCGGCTGGGTGAGCGTGAGCACCGGGTCGAGCAGCGCTACGGAGAACGCCGCACGGCGATCACCACAGGCCATTTTCATATGCGTTTTGGAGTCGGCGATCAATGCGAACGATTGGGCCTCGCTCCCCGTGCCGGCCGTGGTTGGGACCGCGATCATCGGCAGCATGGGGCCGGTGGCCTTGCCGATGCCCCAATAATCCTCCATGCGGCCGCCGCACGAAACAAGGAAGTTACATCCCTTGGCGCAGTCCATGCTGCTGCCGCCGCCAAGTCCTACGATCAGATTGACGTTCGCTTCCCTTGCCACGGCGACGCAACGATCGACGTCATCGGTCGTGGGGTTGGAATGCACGTCGTCGAAGACGGTGACCTCCAGTCCGGCTGACCGCAGGGCTTCCAATCCATGCTGCTCGTGACCGGCCTCGGCCAGTCCCTTATCGGTGACCAGCAGGATGCGCTGGCCGCCAAGTCCGGCTGCCAACGTCCCCAGGCGATCCACGACGCCCGGACCGAACACGACCCGCGTCCGCGGCGAAAAATCGAACCCCACCAGTTGGTCGGACGGCAACGGGTCACTCGGCACAACAGTCCTCAAGGGAAATCGCCAGAATGGAAGGGGGGCGGGGTCAACCGGGAAACGTTCGGCGGGATGGAGCGTGCTCCACGCTTTCGATTCTAGGGCTGTCGGCGCGAAATGACAATTTCTGGTTGGAGCTGGTCAGGAATTTGGCGTGGCCTGCGCAACTCGACGTGGCCGATTTCCGCTGTATTCCCGCGCCGGCGACGAAATTCTGAGGCATGGAGCAGGTCACCCCAGGCGACAGCGAATGATGACACGACGCCCCCGTTGCGGCTGCGGGCGAAGGAGCAACATCGTGCGTATCAACATCCGAAGTTCGTCAGCACCAGTGTGGCGACGTCGATGTCTTTCAACCCGTTCTCACCGGTGTTGTCGAGGCACGAGGCGTCCGAAGCAACCAGGACGCCGCGCCGTGAAACATCCGTTGCCGGGTATCCATGTGAACCCTGCACCAGGGTGGCATCGAGCGGGGTTTGGCGGCTGGGCATGTTGATAAACATCTCGACCGGGTCATATCCCGGCTTGCGATGAATGTCGACCGTTCGCGCGAAGGCTGGAGCATGCGCGTCGTCATTCCACCAGTAGTAAGCAAACCAGGCTTCGGGTTTGGCGATGAGGATGATTTCGCCTGAGCGAGGGTGATCCAGCCCGACTTCCCGACGCTCCGGACCGACCAGCACGCGTTCCACTTGCTCCTGTTGCCGGAACAGATCGGCCACACGCGCGAGATTGGCTGTTTCGCGGACGAAGACATGAGCCAACTGATGGTCGACCAGGGCCCATGCGGCCGACTCGCGCGGCACCAACAGCTCTCCCCCCTGCTCGTCCATCTGAAGAGAAAGGAATCCTTCCTGGCGTAGAAGGCGATTGGGATATGCCACATCGGTTACGGGCGTGATGACGTATTCACTCGCCGCAAGCCAGAGGACATCCTCAAGTCCCGCGTCATGATAGCCGTCGACCAGCCGACCGATGGCCGCGTCCAGTTCGCCAAGGGCCGTCTGTGCCTGAGGACTCTCGGGGCCAAATTTTTGTGCGGCGTAATCGAGGTGTTGCAGGTAAATTGCGGTAAAGCGGGGGTGGTGCGCCTGTGCCATCAGGACGGCCGAGTCGACGATCCAATCCGTCGACTTGATATTGGCCAGCGGACCCCAGAAGTGGATCAGCGGGAAGTGGCCCAGCGACGCGGAAAGTTCGGGGTAAAGCGACTCCGGCCGGGTGTGACACCACAGCGACTCGGTGCCGTCGTCGTTGTGGATGGGAGCGGGAATGCAAATCAGATCGGCCTGGCAGCCCTTGCTGAGCAGGGGGAACCAGGCGGCCGAAGTCAATGCGGGATCGTGCTGATGCAGCCGATCCCAGATTTGCGGCGCCTGGACGCACTTGTTCCAGGCGGTCCACATCTCGACCTCTCCGGACTCGCGATGATACAGGCCGTTGGCGACGACGCCATGCTTCTCCGGACCGACGCCGGTGAGCAGATTCGCCTGCACGGGCCACGTCACACCGGGAAAGGACGGCGTCAACGGCACGGCGGCCCCTCCCGCGGTCTGCAAGGCCGCCAGCCGGGGCATCGAAGCAAGATCCCCCGGCCGCAACCCGGGAATCGACATCAGAACAGCATGGGAGTGCATATCAGGGTTTCGCCGCTAACAGGTAACCGGTGGTAAGAGTCCAAACGTCGACTCTGCCCGTCGAATTCGGAGGCGACGATCGCGATTCAGATCCAGCAACGCACTCGTCGCGCGAGCGCTCGGTGACAATGGAACAATTTCGAATTCCTCCCACCGAAAGTGAGCCAACCAAGCGTCTACACGAGGGTTAAAGAGCCGCACAGTCTGTCCGGTCAGCGGATCGATCGCCTCAATACGATCCGCTTTTTTTAAGTTGCATGCTGGACATGCGAGGGCCAGATTTGTGAGTTCGGTGCCGCCGCCCAGCGATAAAGGGACCACGTGTTCGACATGGAATGTGGCTCCCTGAAGCGACTGATGCATTTGACAGTATTCGCAACGGCCCCCGGCTCGCTCGTGGACCAGATCACTCAAAGTTCGTCGAGCAATCATCCGGGCTGCCGCCCCAGGAGACGCAACGCCTCGGCTCGAACGAGTGAGAGTCGTTCACTGAGTTCGACCAGAGATTCCAATTCCTCTCGTTCCTGTGCGGCAAGCGTCCCTTCGTTATTGCGATCCATAAGCTCCTGGAGCCGGTGATCCGAGCGCTTCGGCAGGCGCAAGCGACTGACATCTTCGACCCAGGCAACAGGTGCAGTGACTTCGACCATGACAGTATGATCCGGTTCCGCATTCACAGCCGTATGCGACAAGTACTTGTGATTAGCCATGAATGCGCCTTCTGAGATTCTACTCGTTTCGCTGTCTTGATGCGACGCGTTTGACGGCTTCGTCGGCGATGACGCCGAGGAGAATGACCAGGCCGATGATGGCGAATTCCAGTTGCGAGGGAATGCCGATCAGGTTGATCGAGTTGTACAGCACGCGCATGACGGCCGCGCCAATCACCACGCCGAGAATCGTTCCTTCTCCGCCGCGCAGGCTGCACCCGCCGAGCACGGCTGCGGCGATGGCGTACAGTTCGTAGAAGTTTCCATGTGACGACGGTTGAATGGAGTTTGTATCGAGTGCGAACAGGATGCCGCCCAAACCGGCGACCAGCGAACACAGAACATACGCCAGCACGATCATGC
>JAHBXU010000372.1 GCA_019636315.1 Planctomycetaceae bacterium
CGTAAGATGACTCCGCGGTGATTCGACCGGCTCCGGGTATCACACGCCGCAAACGCCAGACACCTCACGACTCCCCTGAAGTTGAGTTTCTACAACTCGGGCACCGGGTCGTCAGGAGCGATGTCCTCACCCTCCCAATTGGGCTGGCCGTTGTCATAGAGCAACACACGGTGAGCACTGCCGGGGGCCGCATGGGCATTGACTTCCGGGAGCAAATGACGAAGTTCGGCGATCACCTTGGCATAGGCCGGGTTCGCGGCCAGATTTTCCCATTCATGGGGATCCGACCGCATGTCGTACAGTTCTTCTGAGCCATCGGCATAGTGGATATAGCGCCAGCGATCCGTGCGAATGCCGTGATTGTTCTGATTGTGGGTCGTGATCGCCGGCCACGGACGAGGCGCGTTGGCATGCACAAGCTGGGGCACCAGGGAATGACCCTCGAGTCCATCCTTCGGCGATAGCCCGCAAAGTTCGACCAGAGTGGGATAGATATCGAGCAACTCGGCCGGCTGCGAGCAGCGGGCGCCGGATGCCACACCGGGACCGGCAAAGATTAACGGCACGCGCGTCCCCCGGTCCCAAAGCGTATTTTTTCCCGTAATCAGCTTCTCTCCCAGATGCCATCCATGATCCGACCACAGGACGATAACGGTATTCTCGGTCAATCCGCGACGCTCCACCGCGTCCAGAATCCGGCCGACCTGCGAATCGACGAAGCTCGTGCACGCCAAGTAAGAGCGAACGAGGTTCTTCCACTGATTCGCTTCTTCGAGAAACTTGAGCCGCGGTTCCGGCAGCTTCCAATGCAGATACCATGAGAACCGCGGCGTGTCGTCCCGGTCGTCACGGCGCACGGGCGGCAAGAGCAGCGAATCCTCCGGATACAGGTCGAACCATTTCTGCGTCGCATAACAGGGCACGTGCGGCAGAAAAAAACCGGCCGCCAGAAAGAACGGCTGCGGAATATCCTTTTCAATTGTCTCGACCGCCCAACTGGCGATCTGCCAGTCCCCTTTGTCTTCATCCCGGTGATCGAACACGCCCCAATCGACGAGCGGGTGAGGCTGCGGCGTCTCGACGAGTTTGTGCGGCGGTTTGGCCCCCACTCCGGCCGGCGGACCGAATTCATCGAACTCCTCCCCGTGGCTTCTCCGCGCATTCTCGCCGTGATAGATCTTCCCGCCGCAGTAAGTGCGATATCCGTGCTGCGAGAAGTATTGCGGCAGTGCGATGACGTCCTTCCATTCATCCAGATTGCGGAACCAGGGTGTGAGCGCATAGATGCCGGTGGTCGATGGCCGCAGGCCCGTCATCAGGCTGGTGCGCGACGGATTGCACAGCGGCGACTGACAATGGGCGTTTGTCAAAAGCGTTCCCCGCGCAGCGAGCCTGTCAATATGGGGCGTCTGTGCCTGCGGATGACCGTTCAGGCAGCCGACCCAATCGTTCTGGTCGTCGATCGCGATGAACACCACATTGGGATGTTCATCGGCCCCCTTCGCGATCGATGCCAGTGAGATGATCAAAAGTGAGAGGGCTGCCGCCGAACGGATCGAAGTGCAACTCACGAGGCACATCTCCTGCAGAACTTGAGAATCAGTGAGACCTCCTCAGAGTAAATCAATTGAGGGACCGACAAAAGCCGGACGGCCCACTATGATGCCGCCATGTGGAGCAGACGCATTCCTCCGATGCTGGGGACGACGTTCGTCGACGAAGAGGCGGAGCGCGCCAAGGCCGGGATGCTGCTGGCCGCAATTGTCGCGTTCATCATCTCCGGGTGGTACTCGTTTCGGGAGTTGAATTACCTCCTCCGAGGCCGGTCGGTCGAGGCGGAGGTGACCCGCATGTACGAGTACACGGTGCCGACGCGGCACGGGCCATCGAAACCGCGGCTCGGGATCGAGTACCGCTTTACCGACGCTGACGGACAATCACGAGAGGACAAGGACTGGGTGCCCGTCTCTCGTGGGCTCCACGGAAGAGCGACCGTTGAAGTCCAGTATCTCCCCGGCCCCGAGGGCGATTCGCGGCTGGCCGCGAACCGCTCGATCCTGGGACCAGCCGTGTTTCTGGCGTGCCTGGCGTTCGTGGTTCTCGGGTTGATGAGACTGATCCGGGAGGCCAACGCTCCCATCCCGCGGCGACGATCGCAGCGGGGCCCACTTCGACATCGTGCACCGAGCTGATCCGAGTCGATCAATCGTCGATTCTTACTCCCAAGCCGACGGCTCTGCCGTCGAACGCATGGTGCAGACGCTTCGGTTTCGGCGCCCTCGAGTGGGTCGAGGCAAAGTTGAACCGACTTTGATCGACGGCGGAGCCATCGGCTTGGGACGTCGCTCCTCGTTGTTCACCCAGTCGAGCAGGAAACGGGAGATCGTGCCCGTTCACTCGTCCACTTTCCTGCATTTGGAGGTCCGGGCAGATCCCATTTCTGAGGCCGCATGAGTGAAACCGGCGATTGTCTTGCCCCTGCGGGGGGTGTCTGCCAGAATCGGTCGACAGGTAACCAGCTCCCGAGACGATTGACCGCAGCAGAGGAGGCGACGATGAGGCACACAGGCCGGTTTCAGCAGTGGACGCTTGCACTGGCGTTCTGCCTGCTCATCCTGAGCGGCTGTCCCAAGGCCCCGCAGGAAAGTGAAGGCCCTTCCGGAAGCGAAGCCACTGGTGCAACGAATGCCTCGGCGGACAGTACGCCGGACGTGATCCTGGAGCCCTATGATCCCCCCACGCTGGAGGAGCTCAACGCATCGGTCGAGTGGGAGGACATGCCGGTTGCAGACACTTACCAGTTGTACAAGGAGCACCTCGCCCAGTCGCAGCCGCTGGTGACTGTCGAAGAAGCGCTCAGGTTGCGGAACGACTCGCCGGAAGCGAATGAGAAGATCATCAGCGCCCTGGGCCGGCCGCCGGTCTCGGACGGCGACGTCGGCTGGGACCGCACGATGACGCGGGCCATCTCACGGGATATCAAGAGTACGAATCCCCTCATGATCAGCGCCAGCGAGGAGTTCGAACTCGCCGGACTGACCGGATTCAACCTGTTTACGTTCGATTGGAACTTTACTCCTTATGCGACTGCGGACTACGTCAAGTCATGGCAATCCAGCAAAGACCGCTTGTATGACAAGGTGATCCTGCGCGACGACATGGTCTGGTCGGACGGAACGCCGATTACTGCTCATGACATCGTCTTCTCCTTTCAGACGATCCTGAATCCGAAGATTCCGATTCCGGCCGTCCGGGCGGGGACGGATGATATCCGCTGGATTGAAGCGTACGACGATCGGACGCTGGTGTACTTCCATAAAGAGGCGTTGGCAACGAACGTCTGGAACGTCAATTTTCCCGTCATTCCAAAACACATCTACGAGAAGTCGCTGGCGGACGACTTCACTCTGACCCAGAGCGAGTATCACCTCAAGTATGAGCGGAACCCGGTGTGCGGCGGGCCGTACAAGCTGATACGGCGGATCGACAAGCAGGAACTCGTCGTCGAGCGCCGCGACGACTGGTATATGAAAAATGGCAAGGAAGTGCGCAGCAAACCGTTCTTCAAGTCAATCCGGCTTCGCGTGCTGCAGGACCCGAACACGGCCCTGCTGGCCTTGAAGAAGGGCGAGATCGACGACCGCGAGTTGACCGCCGATCAGTGGGTCACACAGACAGTCGACGCCGACTTCTACCGGCACAACACGAAAGCCTATGGATTGCAGTGGTTGTTCGCCTACGCCGGGTGGAACATCAGGACGCCCTACTTCGGTGACAAGAAGGTTCGTTGGGCCATGTCGTATGCATTCGACCATGAGGAGATGCTGAAGAACATCTGCTACGGGCTCTACGAGCCGTGTCTGGGCATCTTTTATAAGGCGTCCTGGATGGCGCCCCGCCCGATGCCGAAGCCGATTCAGCAGAATCTGGACAAAGCGGAAGCGCTCCTCGATGAAGCCGGCTGGAAGGATACCGACGGCGACGGCTATCGCGACAAGGTTGTTGACGGCCGCAAGACGAAGTTCGAGTTTACGATGATCGTGCCGTCCGAGTCGCCCATCAGCTTGAAGATTGGCGCTCTGTTCAAGGACAACCTGGACCAGATCGGCGTCCTTTGCCATGTCAAACCGACAGAATCGACCGTGATCCAACAGAAGACGCTGGATCATGATTTTCATGCCTTTCTGGGCGCGTGGGGGACGGGGGCCGACCCGGCCACCAGCGACAACATCTGGAAAACGGACGCCGGACGCAACTTTGTGCAGTATTCCAATCCGGAAGTCGACCAGCTCTTCAAGGCGGGCGAACGGGAATTCGACCGCGACAAGCGCGCGGAGATTTATGGCAAGATCGCCACGCTCATCTGGGACGATCAACCCTATACGTTCCTCTATAATCGGAGTGGGTTTTACGGCTTCAATCGTGACATTCGCGGCTACATGTTCAGTCCCCGCGGACCGTACACCTACGGTCCCGGCTTCGACGCCATCTGGAAAGTGGCCAACTAACCACAGACGATTGTTTACCACGGAGGCACAGAGGAAAGTCCGCAGCGTGCCTCGACCTCAGTCGATCAAACGTTGAGAGCACGGTCGCGGAGTCCGAACAAGTTCGCGGAGAGACGTCTATGTCGAGCGGTCGAGTTCCAGTGTTTGTCGGGCTCCTCCCCCCTCTGACTCCGCGCTCCCGTGCCTCGGTGGTGGCTCACCGCTTTACCGATGTCGACGAGAAACGGGCGCACTGATCATTCATGCTGAGCTATCTCATCCGTCGACTGGCGATCGGGGCACTGACGCTGCTGCTCATCACGTTCATCGTGTTTGGGCTCATTCGCAGCATGCCTGGCACGCCTCTGACGACCGATATCGCCATGCTTGATCCGAGCAAGGTGATTTCACCGGCCGACTACGAGCGGATGAAGAAGGCCTACGGTCTCGACAAGCCGTGGCCGCAGGCGTATGTCCAATGGGTGGGCAATCTCCTGCAAGGGGACATGGGGCGCTCCTTTACCCGCAAGCGGCCCGTGAGCACGTTAATTCGGGAACGGATGGGGCCGACGCTGTTGTTGTCGCTCTCCTCCCTGCTGCTCACCTATGCGCTCT
>JAHBXU010000373.1 GCA_019636315.1 Planctomycetaceae bacterium
GCGAACACAAGTCCCAGACGGCGCTCGATCAGATCCCCCAGCGTCTGCACCCATTCGTGGGCCAGGACATGATCGACGAAGCAGACGGGCAGATTGGTTCCCGGGACGCTCGGTGATGGACCGGGCGCTCGGACCGTGCTCAGCAGCGGGCGCGCCTCTGTACCCACGAGTGCGAAGACGGCTTCGACCTGCTCCGTCGTGAGGCCGGACTCCGTAGCGACCGCCGCACACCATTCGTGCGGATGCACCGGAAAGTCCGTCCCCCCGGGAACCGGGCGTTCCCGCGTCTGGCATCTCCGCGGCACACTCAGATCGGTCAAGATGCGATCGGCGACTTCCTCAGCAAACGCGCGGCACGTAGTCAGCTTCCCGCCAATGAGTGTCTGGACAAGAATACCCGAGCTGAGCTGAGAGTGGATCCAGTGGCCTCGTGGAATGGCTCCCGTGCGTCCCTCGGAAACAAACGGCAGCGGCCGCACGCCGCTGTAGTGCAGTACGACATCCTCACGCCCAAGCGAGATCTGAGGAAAGACGTCTCGCACCATCCCGAGGAGATACTCCAGTTCCTCCTCACTTGCGACGGCCCGATCGGGCGGCCCCGAGAAACGTTCGTCGGTGGTTCCTACCAGGACGGATTGAGCGAACGGCAGGATGAAGACGAGCCTCCCGTCATCCGCTTCGGCATAAACGCCGCCGTCGCCGAGAGCCTGTCGCAACGCGGCATGGTTCGTGATGAAATGGCTTCCCTTCGTGCCGCCGAGGAGCTGTTCCGTGTTGACGTGGAGCGCTTCGAGCGTTCGATCTCCCCAGGCGCCGGTCGCGTTAATAATGGCCGACGGCACAAAACTCTGTTCGACGACGTGGCCGTCGGCGGGCAGTATGTCCACCATCTGTTCGCGCCGGCGGACCTGGTGGTAGGTGCGCACCGCGAATGTGGTGCCCGACTTTTCGGCCGCGCGCTGTGCGTCTTCCAGCAGGGCGATGACAAACCGCTCGGGCAGCGTCATCTGGGCGTCGTAGTAGCCGCACACCCAGTGAAACTTCTGCACATCGACGGCCGGGACGCCCTTCTCTCCCACACGCTGGACCCAGTGACCGGGCAAGAGAGACGACCTGGCAATCCGGTCATAGAACGACAACCCCATCCTCACGATCAGGAGTCCCCGTCCGGCGTGGGTGGGGAGACGGCTGGCGATCCAGCGTCCGGGCCCCCATCGACTCAGGCCCAGAAACCGCATCGTGGAGGCCGCGAGTCCGCCCCAACGCTGGGATACGGGAATATAGAGTTTGAGCGGACGGACAAACTGCGGTGCAAGTTGCAGCAAACGCTCTCGTTCGTGAAGCGATTCGGCCACGAGGCGAAAATCGCCGTACTCGAGATAGCGGAGTCCGCCATGAATCAGACGCGACGATTTTGCGGTCGCACCGGTGGCAATGTCCGCCTGATCGACCAGCACGACGGGAATCTGATTGAGCACCAATTCTCGGGCGACCGCACATCCGTTGATGCCGGCGCCCAGAATCAGAACAGGTTTCTCTCGCGGCGAGTCGCTCATCGGGCGAGTCTACCGGTCGAACAGCGGTCCGCCTATGCCGAGCGAGGGCCCGTCGTCAAAGCCGATGCAGAACCGGATGTCCGGCCGGTCCACGAGTGATTGGCATCGCTTCCGGAATAATACTCCGCGTAAGCCTCGAGATCGCCGCCGTCGGTCTTTCCGACGTCGTTGGCGACAATTCCGTACAGAGTTATGCCATGCGCGTCCAGCATCTCCTTTGCTCTGACGAGTGCGGGACGCCCGTTCTTATGCATGCGGATCACCAGCAGCACGCCGTCGGTATGTGGGGAGATGATGCAGGGATCGCTGACGGCGAGCAGCGGAGGCGAATCGACAAAAACGTAGTCGAACTCGTGGCGGGCCGCCTCGAGAATGCTCGGGACGCCGGACGTCGAGAGCAGTTCCGCCGGATTCTCCGGGATGCGACCGGCCGTCAGAATCGACAGACGATCAATTGCCGTCGGCCGCACGGCATTGATCCATTCCAGCTCATGTTGCAGCACGTCGGCCAGTCCCACATCGAGCGAAAGTCCGAACAGTTCATGCAGACTCGGACGGCGCAAATCACCGTCAATCAACAGGACCCGCTTTCCCGATTGAGCCACCGCTATCGCCAGATTGGCCACCGTAGTCGACTTGCCGTCATGCGGCTCTGCACTGGTGACCTGAATGACTCGATGCCCTTGCTTGTCCGCATTGAGGAATAACGCCGTCCGTACGGAACGGTAGGCTTCCGCCTCACGGGAACCGGGACGATGGTGGTAGCGCAGGCGGGAGGACAACCCACAAGGACGATTGTCCGATGTTGCATCCGCCGCAAAATGAGGCACGATGCCGACGATCTTCGATTCGGTGACGCGGCTGACCTCGCTCAAAGAGCGCAGCGTCGTGTCCCGCCATTCGCAGAAGTATTGCCATCCGAACACGCCCAGCAGCCCCAACAGACCAAAGGCGCCGATGATCTTGATCACGCGTTTGAACGCCAGTTCCACGAGGATGTCCGAGACCTGCGTCATGCGATAACCGGTTTGTTTCTTCGTGAAATCGACCAGGTTCAGCTTGCTGACAATGCCGTCCCACAACGCCTGCTTGCGCTGAAGCTCGTCGCTGAGCTGCTTGTCGATGACCTCATACTCCGCGTGTTGTTTGGCCTGGGCGATTGCTTCCGTGAGTTGCCGCTCGATCGATCGGTCGCCGAGGTCCAATTGCCGCAGTTGCTCCTCGAGGTACTTCTTGTAGACGCCAGCCAGATCGACTCCATCCCGATCGTTTGGGAGCACTTCGTCTGGACGGGTGAACTGATCAAACGTGGGGGGCTGCAATCCCTCGGCCGCGTAGGCGTCCTGGAGACCGCGAATGGACCTGCGCAGTTTTTCGACTTCGGGATGGTTTGCGCCCAGATGATGGATCAGGTTGGCCTCCTGCATGCGGGCTTCGAGGAGCCGGGCGTCCAGACGGTCTTTGGCGGGATTGACCGAAAGCAAGGGGTTGGAGGCGCCGCCTTCACCGCTGCTTCCGCGCTGGGCCATCGCCATCAGGACATATTGCTCAATCGCCTTGGGCGATTCGCCTTCCTGCAGCATGGCTTGAAGGACATCAAGCTGGGCCTGGATGCTGGTTCTCCGTTTCCGATTCTCCCGTTGCTCCAGATACAACTGATCGACGGCCGCAAGGTAGTGATTGGGCGGCGTGATGGTCGCGCCGGCAATGCCCGCCGGGTTGCCGACCGGGTTATGGAAGAGAATTGGGGACGAC
The DNA here is from genome assembly GCA_019636315.1 of Planctomycetaceae bacterium. Lineage (GTDB taxonomy): Bacteria > Planctomycetota > Planctomycetia > Planctomycetales > Planctomycetaceae > JAHBXU01. Next base: position 3,312 of record JAHBXU010000373.1, read on the forward strand.
TTGCGGAACGCCTGATAGTCCTGTTTGAGTTGATCGATTTCGTGCTGGAGCTTGCCCTCGGCGTCGCGAATGAGATTCAGAATTTCCTGCGACTGTGCTTCGCGCGTTTCCGCCAGATAGTCCTTGTATGCTTCGACCACAGCGGCAACGACCGCGGCAGCGTCCTGTTTGGACGCACTTTGATAGGAGATCTCGAAGAAGTTCAGAAACGACTGGTCCTGTCCCGCCGTTCGCTTCACTTTCAGGCCCTCAATGACGTCGCGAACAGGCTCGTCGGACTTTGCGAGTGTCGGGAGTTCGGTCAGCTTTGCCTGGTCGACGGCGCGGCGGACAATGACGTCGCTTTTGATGAGTTCGACATGCTCGGCCCGCTCGCCGAACGTCATGGCTCCCTCTTCCTGGAGGGGTGTGCTGGCCAGTCGCGAGACGAGTATTCGCGTTGTGGCGTCGTATCGGTGCCCCGCATAGGTGTAGAACGCGACACCGGCAACAAGTCCGACCCCGAATCCGACAAACAACTTGTGCCAATGCGTCAGCAGCAGTTGGACGAGATCGACAGTCCGCCCAGGAGTGTGTGGTTCGACATCCGCACCGACGTGTCCCAGTGGTGCAAAGTCGACGGCCTGCGGAGTCCCGTTTGATGGATGGGAGTTCAACTCAAGCTCCTCAGGAAATGAATACGCACAACCAGGTAACGTCAGCGGACGAGGCAGGTGACCGCGACGCAGTCGTCGTGAGGTCTGCATGCTCGCCATACGACGCACGCTGCCCCCGCACCGGTGTTCGGTCCGCGGATGCAGAGTTCGAACCCGAAATTCCATTGTCGTACGCGCAGCAGGCCACCCGCGGCCGCTCGAAATCTAGCACTCTCGCGGCCATGATGCCGAAAGGAAACGCGCGGATTAGGGCATTCGCCGCTCGCTGCCGTTCGGTCCATTCCTCCGCAATCGCTTCCACCGGAACAATCGGCACAAGCGTTCCGCTGGAGAGGCACGCACCATTTCCGATATCCACTCCCTCCGTGCACGAACATCACGCAAAGCGACTCCCAAGCCGACGGTTTTGCCGTCGAACGCCGATGTGGACGCGTCCGATGCACTTCTGGCGAGACACGAGGGCCGCTCCCATCGACCGATGGCAAAACCGTCGGCTTGGGAGTCGCCGCAGAGGGAGAGACCGAAGGCGGCGCGCAGATTTCCTCGGCGGGTGCGATTGTCCCTTGGCGCCGACGCCGGTCGTCCGTGTGTTTGGTCGCCCCAGAAGGGACGGACGTTCAACTTCGTGTGGAATTGACCTGCGCGAGTTCAAGATCGGCGACGTGCTGGGCGATCTTGCGACGTTTTTCTTCGCCAAAGCTGTAGATCGGTTCGGCCATCCGGTCGCTGCAAAGGCCGATAACCGACATGGCGCACTTAAGTCCCTTGAGATAGCCGGAGGGAGGATTCCCGACGCCATAGATCTTGGTGGAGACTCGCAACAGCCGCTGCTGCAGGCGGTGAATGAGATGCAGATCGCCGGCGACCGACGCGTTGTACAGTTCGACATAAAGGGCGGGGACGAGGTTGGCCCCGCCGCAGACGCCGCCGCTGCCGCCGATCAAGACCGACTCTCCCAGCAGCTCTTCCGGTCCCATGAAGACGGGGAATCCCGGCCGCCGCGCCGCGATTTCCAGCAGGCGGTTGTAATACAGCATGTTTCCCGAACTGTCCTTGAAGGCCACGATGTTCGGTACGTCGATGAGCCGCTCGACGGTCGCCAGTGAGATTTCCG
>JAHBXU010000374.1 GCA_019636315.1 Planctomycetaceae bacterium
TGATCAGCCTCATCAGCGGCTCCGGGCAGTTCCGATTGCTCAGCACGGTGCAGACCGTCGCAGGCGATCGTTCCGCGACCCGCCCGAGAGAGCGGACCAGACCGTGGCCGCCGTCACTGATGTGGCGTGCGTCAACCAACAGCATGTCGACTGGTGATCCGTCACCCGGTGGCGAGGCAGCCGCGATATCGGACAAGACCCTCACGTTGATGTCGCCGTCGAGTTCCGATGTCAGTTGTGCAATGAATGCGAGATCGTCACTCACGACGGCGAGAATCGGACGGAGTCGCATGGAATACCTCTTTAAACCGCTGGGCGTCGATGAAGGCGGAGCAAAGATCTTGGGTCAGAGTGAAGCCAGCGCGCCTGCTGACGGGAAAGTCAGCCTATGCGCCATTCCCCGATTCCCCCTGCGGAGTCTCTGGGTCACTCGGGAGCACCGTGCACCGATTCTTGAACAAACGGAGTGCCGAAGCGCCAAGAGTTTCGGATCGGTTTGTGCAACCACTTTTGAGAACAGCGGTTGTGGCGTGCAATGCTCTCGCGGGCTCGCACGCTGGCCTTCAGAACGTTGACCGCACGCCACATGAAGAGGGCGTAATGTTTCGCCGCCGCAACATGTGTCTCAGAGTGAACAGGGCCGCCTGTGGGAGTTGGCGGAGTCGCGCACAGGTCACAGCGCAGTCAGTCATCCCAAGCGTCATCGTCGCGGGTGCACTGGCGCGATCTCTCATCAGGTAGATGAAGTGACGCACCGCTCCCGCGAGATTCCGTAGCGAAACAAGATCACTTCATGACGCAAGTTGCGGCTGCACTACGCAGCCGGCTGGCGTTGCGACGCCATCACGGCCTGGCGGGCGAGGCGATGCCATTCGAGTCGGGAGATGGCGTCACCCGGAAGGGTGAACTGGAGCGCGGGCAGCCCATTGTTCTGACCAAGAAGCCGGCGGAACAGCCCCCCGATGCCACCCGTCCCCAGAATGACGCCTCGCGCTTCGCCTGGGAACACCGACAGATGCCGGGTCATTGCGTCAGCAGGCAGCGGGCCATGGTAAATGAGGGGGCGTCCAGGCTTCAGACTGGCCAGCAGATTGGCGGTCGCGGTACAGGCTTCGGGGCCTTTGAGCGGTCCACCGTAGACACTCGAATGGCCGAGAATGACGCAATCGAACGAGTGGGCCAGAAACGGCACCGACTGATGGAGGACGGCTGGCTGAATCTCCGGCGCCTGGTCTGTTTGCGCGGCCCTGGTCTCGGGATCGCGAGGTGTGGAATGACCGTCAAACAGTCCGAATGCCATCAGCCCGGCCGATCGCAATCGACTGACGAGTTCCGCTGGTGATTCGCCGACCACGAGGACATGCGCGGCTCCGCGGAGGCCATAGCGGCGGATCACTTCTTTGGTGAAACGGACCGCAGAGAGCGGCTTGGAACCTGTCGTCGATGGACCATGAATCATCCGTCACCTCCCTGTGACCGGAGCAGTGCAAGATATTGCCGAATATGATGGCTGGGATGAAGGGGCGAACTTGCGTGCGCGGCCGCTCACAAGCCCCTACGGGGAACTTCAAATCCTGCCATTATCTCCGTGCGGCGGGACTCTGAGCGACTGCACGAACCTGCTGTCGAGACCGTTCCGGACGAACTTCGCCTCATTGGCAACGTCACCCCTTCACGCCTAAAATCGGCGTAAGCCGCCCAACTGTTCGACGTTTTTGTTCCGCCGCTGCACAGGTTGCCACGACGACCACATTCATCAGCCTGGAACGAGGAATGGGTGATGACCTGATCGAGCTGGGGGCCGCCCACGATCGGTCGAACGCACCGCAGCAACCTGACGACTTACGCCTCACAAATCGTAACTCGAAGGGCGAACATGAGATTCGCAGACAGCTTCTCGCTCAGGCTTCGAGTTATGAATGATCTGTGAGCTGAAGCGACGAAACCTGATGGAGACAATAGCTCAACATGACTGCCTGGCACGCCGTCGCAAAGACGCAGGACATCCCGACCGGCGCAGGCCGCACGTTTGCCGTCAACGGGAAACTCATCGCCATCTTCGATCTTGGCGGGGAGTTTTCCGCGATGGACGACCTGTGCCCACACATGGGGGCATCGCTGGGTGAGGGATACCTCGAAGATGGCGCCGTGACGTGTCCCTGGCACGCGTGGCGATTTTGTGTCAAAGAGGGGACGTGGCTCGACAGTCCGAAGTCCCCGCTGCGGGTGCGGACATACCCCGTACGCGTGGAAGGGGCCGACATCCTGATTGAACTCGAGGACGAAGAAACCGCCGCGATGTAGCCCGACGTCGCCTGTTCCCAAACTCCGATGGGGAATGCACCATCGCGAAGCTGCATCTCGCGTCGTCACAATCCAAGTCCGGCGCTTCGGAACAAGAGAAACTTGCCTGTCACGCCAGCAGCGCTGCCAGGATTCCAGACAGGACGATTCCGTCGAAGGTCCCTGCCCCGCCGATCGACAGGACGCCGACCGGCACCTTGAGAATGTCCTTCAGGTGCAGCAGATCGGCACCGACGACCGGTCCGAGAATGCCACCGAGATAGGCGATCGCCACGCGGTGTTCGACCACCTCCGGCGGACACAATAAGCGGGCCGCCAATACGGCGACGAGAGGCGAGATCAGGCCCGGCATCATAATGCCGACTCCTGCGACGGGCCTCGCGACGAGGTAACAGGCGGCGATGTTGGCTGCACACACGCCGGCCAGCGGCCACAGGACCGGCGCCCCGACCGGCCACAAGTAGGAGAACTGCCGTAAGCCGATCAGACAGGGGATGATGCAACCGCCCAGATTGATGGCCACGACCGTTTCCATCCGCAACCCACGCGTCTGCGGACCCAGCGTGAGATAACCGAGTGGTCCGAGCGTTACTTCGGGTTGAGGGTCTTCCCGTGTGAATCGATAGAGAGGGATGTTGACCACTGAGCCGAGAAAAATGCCGACGACGAGCCAGCCTGCGGCCATCGGTGACAGATGCAGGCGTGCGAGGGCCGTCTGCATGACATCAAACATGATCAGCGGCATCAGACAAATCAGCAGCATGGCCAGGAACAGGCCAAGACAGCCGACCGCCGGCAACACGCGCGTCATCCGATGAGGGGAGCCCCACGACATCGCACTTTCCTTGCTACTTCTTTCCCAGAGCGCGCTGCTTCGCAAAAAACTCCTGAAGCAGTGACCGGCAATCTTCGCGGAGAACGCCGCCGATGACCGTCGACCGATGATTGAGGCGAGCGTCATCGGTAATGCGAAAGAGCGAGTGGCAGGCGCCGGCCTTCGGGTCGGTGGTTCCGTAAATCACGGTCGGAATTCGCGCCTGGACGATCGCGCCTGCGCACATGGGGCACGGTTCCAGCGTGACAAACAGCGTACAGCCTTCGAGCCTCCAGGAACCGAGCGTCTGAGCTGCTTGGGTGATGGCGATCATTTCGGCATGCGCCGTCGGGTCGTTCAGCGCCTCGCGTTGATTGTACCCTTCGCCCAGAAGGCGGTCCTGATGGACGATAAGTGCTCCTACCGGAACTTCGTCCTCATCAAAGGCCCGTCGCGCCAAGTCGAGCGCGCGGCTCATCCACGGCTCGTACGGTTGCAGAAGGTTGCCGCCGGTGTCGATCATGCCAAAGTCATCGCGCCGAAGATTCAAAACGCCGATGGCTCATAGTAGAGAGGATCGAGCCGACAATTCCCAGCGTGACCAAACGTCGAAGGACGGCATCGGATTTGAACGAACCCCCAATCATGCGAAGGATGTGTCGCTGACTCTCGCGGTCCTGATTGTCTGCTGGTCCGAGTGAGTTCGCACTTCAACCATCCCCCCAAAGAGGCTCTACAGCCCAATGCTTCTGCCTGAGAGAATTGACGATGAATCTCACCTCGAAGACCTGTTGAGTCGCCCGGCGGCAGCGGCCGTCGAGGCGATGCGGCGGATGCCGGGGGATGTCCTGATTCTGGGTGTCGGCGGCAAGATGGGGCCGTCGTTGGCGCGGATGATTGTTCGCGCCTCAGAGGCAGCCGGCGTCGTGCGGCGTGTGACGGCCGTAAGCCGCTTTTCGTCAACTGGCTTGGAACGCGCTCTCCGGGACGCGGGGATCGAAACCATCGCGGGCGATCTGCTCGATGAGCCATTCGTGGAAGGACTGCCGAACGCGGAGAACGTGATCTTCATGGCCGGCATGAAGTTCGGGACCGGCGACAATCCCGCGGCGACGTGGGCCATGAATACGTATGTCCCCTCCCTGGTCTGCCGCCGCTTTGCTGGCCGCCGCATGCTCGCGTTCTCGACCGGCAATGTTTATCCGTTCGTTTCGATCCAGAGCGGTGGATCAGTCGAATCGGATGCACCCAACCCCATCGGCGAGTACGGTATGTCGGCGCTCGGTCGGGAACGGACGTTCGAGTTCTTTTCGCGTCGCGATGGGACGCCTGTCACCATTTTGCGGCTGAATTACGCGGTGGAAATGCGGTACGGCGTCCTCGCAGACTTGGCGCATAAAGTTTTTTCGGGGCTTCCGATCGACCTTTCGACCGGTTTCGCGAATGTGATCTGGCAGGGGGACGCGAATACGCTTGCCCTGGCAGCGCTGGCGGATGCATCGACGCCGCCGTTCGTCATTAACGTCGCCGGGGCTGAGTTGCTGGACGTCCGACAGACCTGCGAACAGTTTTCCGAGCTGATGGGGCGAAAAGTCGTCTTCACCGGCGCGCCCGGCGAGACCGCGCTGTTGAACAACGGACAACGGGCGCACATGCGTTATGGTGCGCCGGAGGCGCCACTGCGAACGCTCATCGAGTGGACGGCCGATTGGGTGACGCGTGGCGGAGTGACCTGGTCCAAGCCGACGCACTTCGAGGCGCGAGACGGCCGATTCTGACGGTCGGCCGCGGCACCGCCCAGTGTTGGTCCATTGACGGTCAGCGCCCGGTAACAGCCTTCTCGACTGGTGCTGAGATGCAAGTGTTGTTGTGTTGGCTGTTTATGTCGAATATTGATCAGCCGGGACGTCCGTGCGACGGGAAGGTTCGTTCAGCAGGGCGGCCCGGTTT
>JAHBXU010000375.1 GCA_019636315.1 Planctomycetaceae bacterium
CCTTGCGACTGTTGCCCGTGAGCAGCAGGCGACCGTCATCCGAGAGAGCGAACGACGTATTCAGGCCGGTTCCCCGGACAGATTGCAGTTCGGTGCCGCGCTCCAGATCCCAGACACGGATCGTCGAATCGAAGAACCCGGTATACAAGCGACGGTTTGCTTCGTGAACCGCGACGGAGAACGCAACGATTCGCGATCCCTCATCCAGCGTGCCCGACTTGGAATCTCCATGAACGTCGTTCAACTCGACGCTTCGTCGGAACGACAACGTGTCGCGGTCAATGTCAATGATACGGGCGGTTCGATCGCGGCTGGCGGTGACAATCTGCGTCCCGGCGCCATTGAAACTGGCCGACAGGATCTGATCTTCATGAGCCTGCTGCTGACCCGACGACTCGGTTGCATCAAACACGGGCCGCGCGGCGTAACTGGCCACATCCCACATCCGCACGGTTTTGTCTTCGGCGACGGAGAGAACGTGATTTGCATTCTCCGGAGAGACCGCGACGGCGCGAACGCGCCCACCGTGCCCGCGCAGGGTTTTCACGAGCTTGCCGGCGTTGACATCCCAGATCTTGAGCAGATAGTCGTCCGCCCCGGAGACGAGCGTCTTTCCGTCGCGGCTGAACGCCAGGGACCGCACAACATCGACATGGGCCCGTTTGGCGTCAGAGGCGTCCGGACCAACCGGCGTGAGCGTGATTTGATTGCGATCATCAGGATCCAGGTCCGTCAGCTCATTAAACTTCGCCGTGTTGCGGAACTTCCGGCGGAAGTCTTCAATGGAGATGTTGGTGTCTTCCAGCAGGGACACGGCGGAGCGAATGGTCGCGTCGTAGTCGAGCTGGTCTACCTGCGTGGGATTCCAGACCAGCACATGGCCGTTGATGTCTCCGCTGGCGGCCTGCGTGCCGTCGGAATTGATCGCCACCGTCAGGACGGGGGCGTCTTCATCGTGCCCCAGGAAATCTCCGGCCCGCTCAAACACCTCGCCTGCAGCGTCGGACTTCAGACGCCAGACATTCACGCGTCCGCCGCGGTCGTCGGAAACGGCACAGACGGCGATCAGCCGCCCGTCGTGCATTGCCAACCCCACGTCGCGCACAGCGCCGAGATGCCAGCTATGAGCGACTTCCTCATGGGAATTGGGGTTCCACAATCGCAAGGTGCGATCGGCGGACCCTGACGCAAGCCGGCCATCCGGCGCATACGCCAGGCAGAGCACGCGATTCGTGTGCCCGGTGAGAGTGGCCAGAAGTTTTCCGCTGTCGGCGTCGCAGACCCAGATTGCGCCGTCGCCACCCGCGACCGCGATTTGGGAATCGTCGGGTGAAAAAGCGGATGCCGTGATGTCACGCACGCCGGCCGGCAGTTCGAGTTGAATCGCATCCTCCGCCTGCAAGCGCCCTGAAGGGTCGACCGATAACAGACGGACCGCACCGCCTTCCATGGTGACAACGGCGCGGCGGCCCGAGGGAGCAAATGCGGCCCCGCGGGGGGTATTGCTGGTCTCCTGCTCGGACTTGGCCTGTCCGGCCTGATCGATCAGCCGCCGCCATTCCCAGCGTTTCGTCACATCGACCGGATCAAGTCCGTCCTGAGGGTTCTCGAACTCCTGTCGAATGGCCTCGAGCGACTGGCGTGCATTGGTGAACTCGTTGGCCTCGATCTGTGCACTGGCCCGCATGATCTGAGCGGTATAGCGGATGTCGCGAGCCTCTGCTTTCGCACGTGTTTCCTCGTTCTGGGCGAGTTCCGCGTTGCGTTGTGCCCGCTGCGCATTCTCTTCGGCGAACATGGCGGCCTCTTGCGCCTGCTGGGCTAAGGCCATCTGATTCGTGACCTCGGTCTTGGCCGCTTCCGCATCGATCTGGGCCTGCCGCGCCGCTTCCTTCGATTGTTCGGCGAGCAGGACCTGGGCGTCCCGCTCTTTGATCGCTGTTTCTTTCGCGCGATCCGCAACGACCTTGGCTGATTCCGCTTCATCCGCCGCAGCTTTGAGAGCGTCCGCCCGGGCGGTCAGTTCCTTCGCGTCATTCTCCAAGGAGGTGACTTCGTTCCTCGCTTCGTCCGCCTTGATTCGTTCTGCTTCCGCTTCCGCCAAGGCCGAGTCGCGTGTCCCGTGAGCTTTTTCCAGTTCGACCTTTTGAGTATAGATCCATCCCAGCGCCGTGCTGCCACCGATGAAGATCGCAGCAGCGAGACCGATCGCCGTCTTCTTCAGCTGGTTGATCCGCTTTTGCCGCGTGGCACGTTCGCGCTGTCCTTGTTCGAGGCGGGCGATCACCGGCTCATGCGACGGATCATGCGGATCGAGCAGCGACAGGCCGAGATCGTAGTCTTCCTTGACATGGGCCGCTTCAGCATATCCCAGCCGCGATTGACGCAGACCCTGCTTGGCCCGCGCATTGTCCGGCCAAAGGTTGATCGCTTCCTCGAAGCCAAACACCGCACGGGCGTAATCGCGATACTCCTGCGACCGCTCCGCGTGCGCCCACTCTTCCTCAGCAGCGTCCGCGAGCGCGATGCTGTCCGAATGGGAGATATAGTCGCGCACGGCGGACTGCAGCGCCTGCACGCTGGGATACCGGTCCTCCGGCATGGTGGCCATCGCGCGGCGGGCGATCGTCATCAGCTCGCCTTCATGGTCCGCCTCGATCGGCTGAATGCGGTTCATCCGGGCCGCCTGCAGGCACTCGCTGATGTTGCCCCCCGTGTGCGGCGGACGACCTGTGATGATCTCATAAATCACCGCGCCCAGCAGGTAGATGTCGCTGGCGGGGGTGATTTTTGAGATCGGTCCGATGGCCAGCTCCGGGGCCATGTAGGCGGGTGAGCCCCCCAGGCTGGTCGTTTGCCGGACGGAACCATGCTTCTCGAAGACCTCCGTCGGCACGGCCAGACCCCAGTCGACGAGCATGACGACGCCGAAGTCGCCCAGCATGACGTTCTCGGGCTTGATGTCGCGATGCACGACGCCGCGCGAGTGGGCGAACGCCACGGCGTCTGCGACCTTCAGCCAGATTTCCAGGTTTTCGCGGAGTGAGCGAATCCGCAGCACGCGTTCCCATTTCGTGCCTTCGACTCGCTTCATCGAATAGAAGAGTCGGTCGTCCTCCGTCAATCCAACGTCGTGGATCGGGACAATGTTCGGGTGGTCGAGGTCGCCGGTGACGACGGCTTCCGACAGGAACTGATCCCGGCGCAACTTACGTGCGCGATCGAGGTGACCGGTCTTGGCGAGCGACTCTTCGTCCGTCGGCCGGAAGGGGTTAATGACTTTCAGCGCCACATTCCGGTCGAGCGACGTCTGATGGGCAAGGTAGACGGTGCCCATGCCCCCCTTGCCGAGTTGCTTCAGGAGTCGGTAGTCCGTTAACCCCGTCAGCTCTTCATCCATGCCGGTCAGCTTGCGCATCTGGATCACCAGATTGGTTTCCGTACCAATCCGCGAGGTCAGCCCGCTGAGCGAGACGTCGCCGGTTTGCGCCCCACGACTCTCCTGAATGATCTTCTTCCACTCATCGCGTTGCGGATCAGGCACGCTTTGCATGCTGATGGTGCCCGTCCCTTGCGCTGCATGGAGGGGCGTCTCGTCCGCCTCCTGAGACAGGAGCACCGTCGGAGCGTGCGTGTCGGCATGGGGATTGTCTGACAGCACGAACGTGACCGCCGTTTCGTCGGCAAACTCCGCAGATTCGAATGCGACGGTGGGAGTACTCTCATCCGCAGCGGGCGGCAGGAGAGAGCTTTGACCGAGGCGACGCTTGCCGCCGTTCCCCGGCGTGGCGGGCGGCGCAACTGAAGCAGGTCCCTCGGAGGGGCTTTCCGGCGCGGTGGTCGGCTCCTTCTCTGGAACTTCCAGCGTTCCCCCCTGATCATTCCCGCCTGCCGGCTGACCGGCAACGGAATGAGAATCGGTCGGACGCACTTCCTGGGGATCGCTGTCGTGTTGCTTCTTCTTGGCCATCACTTGCCCCTTGTGGACAGTCGCGTGCGCTGTGTCTGAACAATTGTTGGAATGGGACGCACGCGATCGCAAAGATCAGTTGCGGCTGAATGTCTCGGATGTCGAACTCTTACACGGCCGCAGGTTGCTTTAGTCGCCGCGCGAATCGGCCGGCAGTGGAATAAGGGTTTCGGTGTTTCTCTCGCAGGCGTTTTGCCGCGGCGCCCACAACCACCACTGGCGCCGCCCACATTGTGCCGGCGACAGGAGTGGCCGCCTGCGACAGTTCTCCGGGGGGAGGTATGACCGCCTGCGGATCCATGAGTGCTCCCTGAGTGACGACCGGCGAATTGGCGGGGTCTACGTCACTGTCGCCAGCGGCATCCTGCTGCATTCCCAGTTCTTCGACAGCGTCCCGTAAACGTTGTTTGATCTCTTCGAGGATCAACGGCCCGCTTTCCTGGTCTTGTCCAACCAGCGACGCCCTCCCCTGGTGGATCTCGACCCGCAGGATTGTACGCACATTCCCCTCTCCGAGGACGTAGTCAATTTCGTAAGTGCCGTCCGGCAGCGTGCTGAACAGCACCTCCAAACGGTTCTGACTCAGGATGTCGTCGGGCAGGCGCTCCGGTCGGGTCAGCAGTTCTTCCCGCGGATCGGGAGAGACCACGCGAAGTTCAAAGTACTCTTCACGCCCAGCGACCGTGCTGCTGGAAACCGTTTGCTCGTTGAGAGTCACGACAGGGTCCGGCACCGGCAGCGGCGCGACGGGGATCGCCTCAAAGACCTCAATTTCCGGGAGTTCCGGGCCTTCAAACTGCGGCGGCGGGGCGATGATGATCGGTCCGACCAGAAAGCTCACCCTGCCGCTCTCCAGCTTGCCTGGAAGCCGGTTCAGGTCGGTGGATGTGGCCAGTCCCGTGTAATTGTCCGCTGGGTTCGCCGTCGACACGGTGACGCCGTTCTGCGTGACCGTGTCGGCCTTGATCACAATTGACGGGTGCTGGCTGACCGAGAATCGGACGATCACATTGCTGACCGATGAGTCTCGCTCGTAGTTTTCTCCCGTGTTGTTGAGCAGATCTGCTTCCGTGTAGATATGGGCGAATGAAT
>JAHBXU010000376.1 GCA_019636315.1 Planctomycetaceae bacterium
CCTTAACGCGGCGTTGTCTCACGATCGTCAGCCGGTGACTCCGTCGTCTGCTGGCTAGAGGAATTTGAACGTTGTCAGCGCCGACAACGTTGCAATCACCCAGAAGAACAGTCCTGCGAGAAACAGGGCGATTCGCACGAACCAGCCGGGCCGCAGCTCGCGAGGCAAGAGCGTGAGGTTGACCGCCAGCGTGTGCCAGGCGCTGAACCCCAGCGCGAAGTTGTAGATCGTTGTGGCGACCGTCAGCAAACTCTGCGGCTCGTTCATCGACAGCATGGTCATGCCGAAGATGGCGTAGACGGCCAGCACTCCGAAATATACGTAGCGGATGTTCCGTGGGTCGACTTCGCGCAGTCGCCGGCTCGAGGTCCAGAACACGTCCACCCAGCGGCGGACGACCCCGTCCACCGACGTCGCCATGCTCGGGGCCAGCACAAGAAAGCCGCAAAACAGCACCATAAACCAGAAATACGGCCCCAGTCGGGGTCCGACCGCAGTGGCGACACCTTCCGCCGTCATTGTCGAGGCCACCCACTTGTCCGCAACGACCGTGCCGCGCTCCAGGAATTGCGCGGAGAGCATACTGGGAAGTGCGAGCCCAACGAAGCAGGCCGGCATCCAGACGATCAATTGATCGCGTAGTACGTGGCGATACCAGCGACGCCATCGCCGCAACGATTCCCTGGTGATGAGAAACACAGAACCAACATGCGAGAGCTGAATCGAACTGCCGCCGATGATGCTCGGAATGGCCCCCACGTGGGATCCCATTCCCCACCCCTGATCGCGCGTGTAGTTGCTGAGCGGCGTGTTGGACAATCCTCCCGAGCCGGCGATCGCCACCATCGCCGAGAGAAGCGCCACAACCGACCAGTCGATCTGCGGAAAACCGCGGCCGCTGGCTAGTGACAAGAAAATGTTCTCGATGTTGTCTCCCGACGCAGCAGTGGACTCACTCGGGGGAAGCACCGGCACATTGCCGAACTTGAGGAAGCCACTGAAGATTTCCACCCACGTGTCCCATGTCGAGTAGCCGAACGCGAGGACCAGCAGGAACCCCATCACCGTCACCAGCTTGAACGACATGATCCACTTGAGCGCCGTGAGCACCTTGCCGCCGAACAGGAGCGGCAGCATGGCGCCCAGGAAGATGGCATAGCTCAGCCCGCGCATCAGCCATTCGTGAGAGATGTCAAAGTAGTAGCCCAGGATGGTGAAACCGTGACCGTTGGCGGCGTTGGGGATCTCGCCGATCACCGCGGTTGCGAGCGGAGTGGCCGCGAAAGCCGCGAGATAGGGGAAAAACGATCCGAAATCGAGCAGCAGGTAGACGAGAACCCAAAAGTGCGGCCCCGGCAGCGTCCGAAATTTTCCGGTGAAGATCGGCTCGCCCGTATAGAGCGTGTACCGGCAGATCTCCAGGTTGTAAACGACTTGCCCCAGAATGCTGAGCGTGGCCAGCCACAGCAGGGCGCCGCCGTACCGGGCGGTCACCATCGGTCCGGTCAACCATTCGCCTCCACCGATCGCTGCCGCCCCCATCACCAGACCCGGCCCAATCATGGCCGTCCAATTTCGCAAGCGAAATGTCGGCGCGTCAATCAGCTCCGCGACGTTCCAGCGGGGCATCTCATGGGAACCGGGATAGGGTGCCTGAACGCGCATCGCGTCCGACGGATTGACGTCTGCCATCACGTGATCCTGTTTCTCGTGTGCCGGAGAGGCGGACACATCGTCGATCCGACGGCGTCCTGAGAGAGTGCACCATACCACGAACCGGCCTGCCATGCGCCCTTCAGGAATGCCCCTCTCGAGAAGTCCAAGCCGTGAGCCGTTGTGGCCAGCCGGCGGTCATGGAGCGTCCCGCCCGCACGCATTGGTCGTGGAGCCCGCACTGCCTCTGCGAGGAATCGTCTTCAAAGAATGAAGGCAGCCGCGAGCGGTTGTGCACCCGCGGCTGCCTGACTGACGACCCACTTCCACTTCCACGGTCGTGTTCGCTGCGACTCTGTGTCTGAGGCCGCTCAGCCGTTGATTTCGGCGAGGATCGATGCGGCCTGCTGACCGGCTTCGGTCTGGTGAAACTGCTGGGCGATCTCCTGAAGGGACGCCACACCCGCTTCGACATTGCCTCGCTTCAGCAGGTCGATGGCCAGACGCAGCTTCCCTTCAGCCTGGGACTCGATTTGTACCGTGGCGGCGGCGGCCTGTTGGACTTCGCGAGCAGCCCGGTTGAGGGCCATCTGAGTTTCCCGCCTGGACTGAATGTGTTCGTATCGATGGGCCCGCTCGGCGATCCCGAGACGCTTCCGCTCCTGGCGGACGGTGAGGCGCTTGACCTCGTTGTCGAGGTAGCGGCTTTTGGCTTCTTCCAGGCTGCGGGCGGCTTCAGCCGTCATCAAAGCGTGTTCGCCGCGGGCACGAATCACGTCCGCCTGGCCCCGCAGGATGCTCTCGTGAGCGGTTGAGCCACCTCCGAAATAGGCCGGGCCGTAAAAACCAGCGGCCGGTATCGACAATCCACCAGCGACGATGGGGCGCGGCAGGGGGACAATCGGGCCGTCGGCGATCGCGAAGCTGCTCAAAGTCACGGTGATCAGACCGGCCAGCGAAAGGCGGGAGAACGTGGTCATGGTTGAGTCCTGTGGAAGTCGAGGCTTGTGGAAGGCCAGTCAACTCTCTGAGCGGAAAATATCGCTGCGTGTTACACCGAGATCGCAGAGAAAACGCGATGACCGGCGAAATCTTCCGGGGGCAGTTGCCTGTCGGTTGTAACTCATGTGTTGTCATTGGGTTGCGGCATTGGTTGTGGGTCCGTTGATGGACCACACAATCGGCAGGCGGTCTCACGGAGAGCGTGGCCGCGCTTTACGATTCATCCGACGGCCGAGACGTCGGCCTGGGAGCGATTGCCGGAGAGGCCACGCGCGGGCGACTCATCAGGCGAGAGCACCGGTTCGCCATCGATTGATGGGGCTGGGAATCGCATGAGTTCATGCCCCGGATTCAGAGCAGCGCGCATGAGCGACCGGTTGCTCACGTTTGTGGCCCTGATGATTTCCCGAACATTTCAGGATTTGCAGACCGCTATGACTGGATCCGCTTCCCGACTTCGTCAACGAGATCGCTGAACAGATCAAGCGACTCACGAGCTTCGTCTTCCGTCATTGTCAGAGGAGGGCTCACCCGTAAAACGTTGCCGGAGAGCGGTCCGAGCAGGTGAATACCGGTCCCGTTTCGACCGAGGTAGCAGGCTTCGACGACGTCGTTTGCAACCTCATTCGATGTTCGATTGCCCCTTGTGGCACATTCGACGCCGAACACCATCCCTTCGCCCCGCACTTTGGCCACCACCGGGGTTTCCTTGAGCCGCATCAAACCGCGGACGAAGGCCGCATTGAGTTTCGCGGCGTTGCTGAGCACGTCCGAGTTCTCAAACTCGTCGAGCGTCGCGAGCACCGCGGCACAGGCGAGGGGATTGGCGCTCCAGGTGTCAGACGCCTCACCATACTTGAGCGTCGCCATGAGATCGGCCCGACCGACTGCGGCACTGACGGGGACTCCGTTGCCCAGACCTTTTCCCAGGCAGACGATGTCTGGCTCAATTCCGTACTTCTCGAAGGCATACATCTTCCCGGTGCGACCGAAGTTGGCCTGCACTTCGTCGAGGATGAAGACGACGTCGTTCGCACGGCACCAGTCCTGGAGCAGGTGATGATACGCGGCCGGTGGATGGAAACTCCCACCGCCCCCCAGGTATGGCTCGGTAATCAGGCAGTTGATTCTTCGGCCGTATTCCCGTGTCAGGGCGTCGAGCTCGGCCCGAGAGAGAGCCGGATCGAACGGATGATCCGACTTGCTCAGGTCGTCATACTCGCTGCGCGGGAAGCTGATGAACTTCACGCGGGGATCGCGATCGCGATCGGTTTCGCAACCGGTGACAGCGCCGGCGAGCCCTTTCTTTCCGTGGAATCCGTAGCGGGTGGCGACGATGATGTCGCGGGACTCGTCGCGATGCAGGCAGGCCCAGAGCGCCTTCTGGATCGCCTCGGATCCTGACGCGGCCCACATCACCTGTTCGCAGCGACCGCCGCCGGGCGACGCCTGCACATTCCGCAGCAATCGTTCGACGGCCTGCGCCTCGATCTCGGTCGCGGCATTGTACGCGGTCATGGTGACCGCCTCGAAGTACCCCGCCGTCTCTCCGCCGGAGATGTGCTCCGGTTTCCAGCCCATATACGTGCCGAAGCGGTGCATCCAGCGGTGCGGGTTATGTCCCAAATTGGCCACAAGCACGCCGCTGGAATAGTCGTAAAGCCGTCGGCCTTCCGGCGTGAAGTGAAACGCGCCGGCCGATCGCGCGAGCACGGCCTGCGATGGTGTGAATGTACGGAGCGCGATGGGCTCGCTGCGCGTCAGCGTGTTGCGCGCGGCGTTGGACCGGTCTTCACCAGGGAACTGAATCGGCGGAATCATGACGAGCTTTGATGCACAGAGTGAGGAATTCAATTCGTGCAGCGTATCAGCCGGTGCGATGATTGGCGACTGTTGCGGCAGCGCCGACTGGGCGGCAGCGGGAGCCGATGATGTCGAAGTGCGCAGCGATCCCGCGCTTGCTGCCAGACAAAAGAAAAGACCTCGCACCGATCGGTTGCGAGGTCTGAGGGCGTTTGTGCGGAGGTCAGTCGAGCGGACTCAGGCCGCTTCGTCGCGTGCGCTTTCAAAATCTCCGGAATCGTAGACGAGCGAGAAGATGTTGTTGGAGCATTCTTCAAGATACGCCTGGATGTTTTCGCTGTGCACTGTCTCGATCAGCTCATCGAGGACGGCACAGACGCGGTCGACCTCGTCGCTGGAGATTTCTTCGAATTCGTCGTCCACGGAATCGACCGGTTCGGGATTAATGCTCAGATCATCGGACATACCTGCCTCCTTGCAGTGGTGCCGCAGATTCGCGGAGAGATGAAAATCGGGGATGGGGACGACGAAAAGGAAGTGAAGGTTTCAGATCGGACGTCAAGCCGTTTTGGGGGGCTTCTTCGTTTTGGATGGGGCC
>JAHBXU010000377.1 GCA_019636315.1 Planctomycetaceae bacterium
ATCATCGCGGTGTACTCGATCGGCCAGGAAGACGGCTGGCACTTCCTCGCCCAGGAATACGTGCAGGGAGCGACGCTGAAGTCGTTCCTGCAGCGGAAAGGGGCGCTCGACGCGCTGACGGCGCTGCACATCATGCGGCAGGTGGCGTCGGCGATTAAAGCCGCGGGCGATGCCGGAATCGTGCACCGAGACATCAAGCCGGAAAACATCATGCTCACCAGCCGGGGGGATGCGAAGGTCGCAGACTTCGGACTGGCGCAACTATATGGCGGCGGTGAGGGGGTCGACATCACCCAGGAGGGGATGACGCTGGGGACGCCGATGTACATGAGCCCGGAGCAGGTTCATGGAGACAAGCTCGATCCCCGCAGCGATATCTACTCGTTTGGCGTGACGTGCTATCACATGCTGGCCGGGCGCCCGCCGTTTGAGGGGCCGACGGCGATGAGCGTCGCTGTCAAGCACGTACAGGAGTCGCCTCCGCCGCTGAGTGAAGCGCGGCCCGACCTGCCGCCGCAAGTCACGTCGATGGTGGAATGCATGCTGGCCAAGCGGCCGGAGGATCGCTACCAGAGTGTCGGGGAAGTTCTGGCCGAAATTCGCCTTGCGCAACGATCCTCGAAGGGGGGCGGCGCCGACGACGAGTTTTCATTGGTCGAAGCTCCGACGGGAGGCGCGTCCCGTTCGAGTGGGCAATTGACACGACGTGCACCTTTTCTGTTGTGCGTCCTCCTGTTCGCGACGGCCGCCGCCAGTGCCGCGCTCGGCTGGTTCACGCGGCCGTCCGATCCGCGAGGCGTTCCGCCTGCCGCCGCGACCGGCGCCATCAAACCTCATGATTCGCCGCGCGAACAATATGTGCATGCCATGCTGCTGGGAGACAACGCAGATGCATTTCAGGCGGTCATCGATCACCCACGCGCTGAGCGTACCTGGACCAGACGGGCTCAAGAACAACTGCTGCTCCTGTCGCTCCAGGACCGTGAGCGATGGGAGGACGCAGAGACGCTGTTGACGACGCTCAAGTCCCATGAGGATGAAAATCCCAGATATGCTGCTGAATATTGGGCCGGGCTGGCCGTGCTCCGGGCTTATCGGGGGCGAAACCGGGAATCCCAAAACATCCTCCGCTCGCATCTCGACCCCCGCCTGCGCGAGTCGTTGCCTGACCGTTCCCCATTTCGGAGACTGATCCGCGAGGCGGAGACGCTGAATCGGGAGAATGGGAACTGAGTCGGATCGGGAGTCGGTGACGATCGGTCGCGTGCCCTCGGAAACTCCTTGACTCGCGCTGCCTGCGGTTTAGACTGGAATTGGGCGTCCGTCTGCGCCGATTCCCCGATTGTCGTGAATCCTCCGGTCACTCCTGTGCTGACGTTCACACGATGGCCGGCGTGTCGGTTGAAGTTTCGTTCGCGAAGGAACGACCTAATTGAAGAGGACGCCGGTCTGCGCAGCCCTTCCAGTGGCTGATTGCCGGGATCCACATCACACTTAAGGAACGATCATGGCCTCGTCTGACAAGCCGACTGCCGTTCACTTCACGCTCATCTTCTTTGTCATGGTGAGCTTGATTCTGGGTGTGGTGAGCTATCTGTCGTTTCGCGATCTGTCGGTGGCTCAGGCCGATCTGGCGGCGACCAACAAGCAATTGGGCGACGCCAATCAGGGGATCGCGCGGCATCTCAGCGAGATCGACGCCCTCAAGGAAGCCTTGGGCAGCAAGATGGAGCAGGTCGGCTCGCCCGGTGTCGAAGGCACGGTGCTGGGCGAATTGAGTACGCTGCTGGCCGGAAACGGCCGCGACCTGGCCCAGCCGACGGTTGCGGCGACGGTGGCCGCGATGGCGACGACGATCGAACAGATGAAAGTCGAACTGGCGGCAAAAGAGGCCGCGCTCAATGCCGAACAAACTCAGCTGCAAACCGTCACCAGTCAGTATCAGGACCGGGTTGACCAGATCCAGAACTCCCAGACCGGTTCCGAATCGAACCTTCAGAAGACGATCACTCAGCGCGATGAGATCGTCCGGCAGAAGGATGACGAAATCACCAAGTTGCGGAACGATTACAACCGCATCCAGAACGAGATGGCGGGTTTGAAGGATCAGATGGACGCCCAGCGCAGCGTCTTCGAGGGACAGATTACCGAGCTCGAGCGCAACAACAACCGCCTCCGCGGTGAACTCGACGAGTTCCAGCGTGTCAGCTTCGAGGTTCCGGACGGTGAGATTCGCCGCGTCGAGAACAATACGCGTACGGTCTGGATCAATCTGGGCAAGGCGGACGGGCTCAGCGAGCAGGTGACGTTCAGCGTCTATGACCGGGACCACCACGGCGTCGCCCGCGGGCCCGAAGATATCAAGGGGCGGGTCGAAGTTGTGCGGATTCTCGGCCCCCATCTGTCGCAGGCCCGTATCCTCGAAGAGGACTTGTACCGACCGATGGCGGAAGGAGACGTTGTGTATACCCCCATCTGGCAGGCTGGATTGGTTGAGAAATTTGCCTTTGCCGGGGAGATCGATTTCGATGGCGACGGCCAGAGCGATCGGGACCAGTTGCACAATACGCTGCATCACGCCGGGGCCAAGATCTCCGTCGAGATTGATGACGACGGGTACCGCCAACCCGAGAACGCTGTGTTGACGCAGGACACGAAGTTTCTGGTATTGGGAAATATTCCCGACGCCACTCAGTACCCTGCCGGCGATCCGAATCGCGAGCGCATCGAACGCATGCAGAAGGAGCAATCGGACCTGATGCAGCGGGCCCAGCACCAGGGAATTCGCATCCTCAACCTGAACGATTTCCTGGCCTTCATGGGGTACAAGCCGTCGCAACGGCTGTTCATCCCGGGTGAGAGTCGCCGGTACACGATTCAAGGCGGAGCCGGTACGGGGGGCCAAGTGCCGCCTGTGTCGACCGGCCAGACGTCAGAATTGTTCCGCCGCAACGAGGACAACGCCGGCCGCCGGATTCCTCAGGGAACGCGTCAGTACGGCAACTGACGGCCTCCGGGGTTCGCTCTCGCACGAAGGGAAGTCCTGGCGCCGCATTGGTCATCGGGCCTGAACGCGCACGGAGGATTCATGCAACTCAGGCGGCTCGGACAGTCGGATCTCTGGATCACGCCGGTTGCGATGGGCTGCTGGCCGATCGCAGGGATCACGAGCGTCGATGTGACTGAGGCTGAAAGCCTGGCCACGCTGCGCGCCGCTTTTGACGCCGGAATCAATTTTTTTGATACGGCGTACGCTTACGGCTTTGAAGGCGAGAGCGAACGGATGATCGGCCGTGTCTTGGCCGATCAGCGGGAAGACGTCATCATCGCCTCCAAATGTGGGATCCATTGGGAGCAGGGAAAGCAGGTCAAGGACGCTCGGCCGGACACCATCCGCCGAGAGTTCGAGGAGAGTTTGCGTCGCCTGGGGACGGACTACATCGACCTGTACTACCTGCACGCTCCCGATCCGCAGACGCCGATCAGCGACTCGGCCGGTGCATTGCGCGAGTTGCTGGAGGCGGGCTCCGTGCGCGCCGTCGGCGTCTCGAACTTCCACCAGGTCGAATGGATGGATGAGTTTCAAGCCGTCTGCCCCATCACAGCGTCCCAGCCGCACTACAACATTCTGCAGCGGGACATCGAAGCCGACCGCTTGCCGTGGTGCCGCGCGCATGAGGTTTCCGTCGTTGTCTATTGGCCGCTGATGAAGGGCTTTCTCGCCGGGAAACTCCCACGGAACCACCAATGGGATCCGAAGGACGGCCGCCAGAAGTATCCCGTATTTCAAGGAGAACAATGGGAACGAACCCATGACTTCCTTGACCGCTTGAAGGTTCTCGCGGCTCAGGTTTCCTGCAGCGTCGCGCAGTTGGTGATCGCCTGGACGATTCGCCAACCGGGAATTACCGCCGCCCTGTGCGGCGCGAAGCGGCCGGCACAGATTCAGGAAACGGCGGAGGCGATGCACATTGTACTGGATGAGAACGTGATGCAGGGCATCGCTGAGGCAATTGCCGCGCGGGGAGAGGTCGACAATCGTTCGGCCGTTTAAGCCCGGTTTGAAGATCGATTGAAGCCCGAAGCGTCAGCGAGGGCCCACTTGAGAATCGCTGCTTTTCCATTCCTTGCTAACCCTTCTCGCTGCGATCTCCCGCATCAACATCCTTTTCAAACTATCGCAAAAGCCGCGGGGAATCTGTTCTTGAATGTGGAGTTGACGAAAAAATGAGATGCTGCATCATCTTTTGTGCTAACGGGTTGTGAGCACCGTCGCGCATTTGGTGCAGGATTCCTTTTGACGTTTCCACACCGGAACGCTAGTCTGGAAGGTGGCTCTTTAACGCGGTGACAGGGGTCACTCCAACGTTCGACGTTGGAACTGGGTTCCGCCCGAGCCGTCCTATCCACGCGGCATGGCCGTCACGTTTCTTCGTGTGTCCCTGCCGTCTCACCATGAGTGGGCTACAGGAGATAGACACACATGAACGGACTCCCTCGACCCAATCGGACCCTCGAAGAGTTCACGTCGCTCGAATATATCCTTCTGGGCGACCTTCGCGACCTGCTCGAAGAAGAACCCAGCGAACAGACCTCACGCTGGCTCTCCGCTGTTCTCGACGCGCTGCTGGAAGCATTGCCTCAGGAACTGGCGCTCAAATCTGAAGAGGGGTATCTCGAAGAAGTCTTGTGCGACCATCCGCACTGGGAACCCCAGGTCGAGCGCCTGCGGAGCGAATACGTGCGGCTCTGCGTCTGGCTCGAAGAACTTCGGGACCGCCTCTACAGCCGCTCCCCATTCGATACGATCGCCAGTCGCCTGCGCTATGAGCTGCGCGAATGGATGACGGCGCTGCACGCCTACCACCGGCACGAGACTCGACTGCTGCAAGCATCAGTCAATCTGGAAGTCGGCGGTGGGGACTGAACGGACGGCGCCGCCGATCGCAGTGCAGGTTGACAACCTGGCGCTTTCACCGAGGTCCTGGGGCTCGAAGAAGGGAGTGGGCCGATAAGCCGGGTTTTGTCGTGAGCGG
>JAHBXU010000378.1 GCA_019636315.1 Planctomycetaceae bacterium
TTGGCTGAAGGATCGAGTCGGGCGTGTTCGTCGAGCAGGCCGGGATGGCATGCGGCCTGCCTGAGGCGCAGGAGGGCTTCCAGCACGTGCATTTTTGTCTTGCCGAGCCCCTGTTCCTTGACCATGCCCAGCAGGGACTGACGGTAGTGCAGCCGCAGTTCGTCGTATCGCTGCCGTTGCGCCTCCTCCATGTCGCAATAAATAGTTTCCTCGAACTTGTCCGGCAGCTCTGCCGCGACTTCTTTCTTGGTGCGTCGCAAGACGAAAGGTCGCAGCGCCTGTGAGAGTGCCGTCTGGGATTGCGTCGAATGGGCATCGCTGGAATAGAGCTTGAAGACGCTGCTGCGCCCCAGCATGCCCGGATTCAAGAACTCGAAGATGGACCACAGGTCTCCCAGATGGTTTTCGATCGGCGTACCGCTGAGCGCGAGACGATGCTCGGCCTGCAGCAAGCGGGCCGACTTGGCGATCTGCGAACCGGCATTCTTGATCGTCTGGGCTTCGTCGAGGACGACATAGGCAAAGGGGACGTCCTTGAGGATGGCGATATCCCGGCGGAGGGTTCCGTAGGTGGTCAGCACGAGGTCGTGCTCCAGGAAAGAGTCCCGCAGTCCGTCGCGGCTGATGCCCGTATATTCGAGTGCAGAAAGTTGCGGCGTAAAGCGGCGAATCTCGTGCGCCCAATTGAACATCAATGACTTGGGGACGACGATCAGCGACGGGCGACGCTGCGTCTGCTGCAACCTCTGATCGAGGAGGATCGCCAGAACCTGCACTGTCTTCCCGAGTCCCATGTCATCGGCCAGGCAACCACCGAAGTGGAACTCCTGAAGAAATCGCAGCCAGCCGAGTCCATCGCGTTGATAGTGCCGCAGTTCGCCAATAAATCCTTCGGGTTCCGCGGAGGTCTCCAGGCCGGTGAACGAAGTCAATCTGTCGCGGAGTGCCGCGAACTCGGCATCTACGTCGACGGGCTGTCGCGTGGCGAGGAGCGCATCGATGAGGCTGGCCTGCGTGGCCGAGAACCGGATTTTGCCTTCCTGGAGCGTGCCCAGGCCGCTCAACAAGCCGTATTGCTCGGCCCAGTCCTCGGGGAGGATCCCCAGGGAGCCATCCGCCAGTCGGATCGTCGTCTCTTTGCGGGCGAGCGCGGCCAGAAGCTCGGGAAATCCGATGCGCTGGCCCTGAAAATCCACGTCGCCAGAGAGTTCAAACCAGTCAATGCCCGAGTTGATCCGCAGTTGCGGCGTCCCGGGCTGTCGGACTTCGTACCCATCGGCGAGGACTTGCCACCCGGCGTCGACGAGAGTCCGTACGGCCCGACCAAGGTCGCCCACCGCGATGTCGACGTCATGCTCTCCGCGGCGCTGGTCGAGTCGCCGGCGAAAACCAATCTCCTGGAGCAGATGCCAGGACTGGTCTTCAATCACACGATCGCGGAGCAGACAGCGTCCCTCCTGCCGTTGTACAAGCGCCCATTGACGAGACGCGGCGGGCACGAGTGCTCCCGCATAGTCGAATGCCACGCTGCCGAACAGCCGCTCCTGCCGCCATCCGCGCGTCCTCGGCGTCGTCATGGTAATCACGGGACGCGGCGTGACGCGGACTTCGTCGAGCCTTAACTGGGGCGGGAGATCGAGCGTCGGCAGGTTGGGCAGGTCGAACAACTGGTCGACGAGTTGTTCTGCATCGTCCTCTTCCCCGCAAAGCGGGCGGCGTGATGTGAGCAGCGTGACCCACGGTCGAGCGCCGAAGTCGTCAACGCGAAGTAAACGGTCTCCGTGCACCGCAAGACCACCGGGGACGAGGAGTTCCAGATCCTCGACCGCGACGTGTGTTCCCTCGCGCCGAAGTTCGCCGCGCAGCCGCCAGTCCGCCGACTCGTTTGACTCGGTATCGCGGTCACGAAATTCCAGGACGAGCACCAGTTCCCATGGGGGGCCGTCATCCCATTGCAATGGCTGCAGGTGGGTCTCCGCCGATCCCAGGAGCCGCGTTCGCCCGGTGGCGCACATGCGCGGGAAAAGGAGTTCACACAATTCCTGCGGCACCTGGTATCGGCACACAGACGATTGAAATTCGGCCTGCTGCGCGATCCAACTGGAACGTTCGGGCGTTCCGCCGGTGAGATAGGCGAGGATCAGGCGGTCGTCTTCGTGTTCAATTTCTCCCAGGCGGCCGGGACGCAGCTTGAGCGGCTTCAGTTTGCCCCATTGCCCATTGGCCCGCCGCTGGCGGTGTGAGGTTTGCAGCACGAGTTGTCCGGCGGTGCGGGTCTCGGCGGCGTCGATCTCGAAATAAATCTCGCGATCGCGTTCCGGAGGTTTAGCCCCCTCCTGGACGCCCCCCATTTGTTGCCGCAACTCGACCAGCTGTTGCTCCCAGTCCTTGAGCGGTCGCTGCGTCTTCGTTGGCGCACGGACAGCCGCGCGGCGCGGCTGATAGACCTCGCCACTGAGCAGCTCTTCTTCAAAGTCCTCCAGGACAAACGTCGGCAACGGGGCGAAGGCTTCCTCCGCAACGAACGGCGGAATATGTCCGTCACGCGGCAGGGAGCTCAAATAGTCCCCGGCATCGACCGCCAACACCGTCGCCCACAAGTGCTTGCAGGCAATTTTGCGCGACGACGATTCGTCGGCACAGCTGCAATACATGTGCAGGGCGCCATTCTGGCGGCTCAGATGGGTCTCATACTCGGTTCCGTCGCGGACCGTCCCGTACAAGTCCTCCGGGGTCACGCGGACCACTTCGACCCGCTCGGCCTCCAGGTACGCTGCCCCACGAAATCGAATGTCGCCGCGAAATTGGCTCTCAAGCAGACGTGCCAGAGACACTCAATCCTCCGTCATACATCAAATCGAGCTCTGCACCCGACGCGCAGATTTTCGAGGTGTTTCAATCCGTTTGTTGCAGCCGGAGATTGGCGGCTGCACCGCAGAATCGCCGTATCCAGCCGCTGCTCGGCCGCGCACGACGTCCACGAACATTCACAACGGGTCATCCAATGGAAAGTTGGGCCGTTCCCAGAAACGGCGCAGACGACAAGGTTATCCGATCACATCCCGCGCGGACACCCCGTTCCCCACGGAATTTTCTGAACAGCACGCGATCGGAACGCGGGTGGCGGTTCCTGCGTTTCCACCTGCATGTCGGCGTTCTGCCGATGACGCTCGATGGTCGGCGCGACGATGGGGGTGAACGAGACCGGCCGACGCGCGGCCGACAAGTCCCATGAACAGACAACCTCCGCGACCGTCGCATGATGTCACGGGCATGCCGCATGGCATCGTTGCTCCAACATCGAATCCGTGCCGCGGAGCCATTCGGACTTTGTCTATGAGTACGCGGAGACGACTCCACTCTGTGCGAGCGGAAGGTTGGAAAACATTTCCGCGTTGAAAGTCAAAACCGCCGTGATGAAGCGACGAATCCGCGAACCGAGCAATCGCCCACCATGCCAGCCACACGCCTAACCCGTTTCATGTCGATTTGTTATGGCAATCGACGGCAATTCGGGCGGGGAATTCCGCGATTGGCACCCTGCGTGCAACGACAGATTCGTCGCGCAGAAGGTGTTCCCGCCGCCTCCATGCCCCGATGTGACTCTTGTTGACCCAATTGCTTGCCGATTCTCTGGCACAACATCCGAAAACCCCGCGATTCCGAATCACGCTCGCTCGATGGTTTCGACCTGCCGTCGGAACGTGCGCAGCGGATCGGCATCCATGCGCTGTTGTTCCGTTTCAAACGGGATCGCAACGGCCAATTGGCGCGATCGGATGTATCGCCGTTTTTGATCCGACGATGGTGTGTGGGGATCTGACGCCCCGCTCCTCGCGATGAAGACTGCCTCCGCGCCTGAAGAATCGACGAATTCTCATTAGAACTGATCGAGGACCTCGTAATGGCTAACGCCCTCCTGACCGGCGTCTCGGGATTGTCCAGTCACCAGAAGCTGCTGGAAGTGATTGGCAACAACCTCGCCAACCTCAACACCACCGCCTACAAAACGCGGCGCGTGGTCTTCAGCGACTTGTTCTATGAGACGATCCAAGGACCGTCGGGCGGACGGCCCGGCGTCATCGGCGGGACGAATCCGATTCAGGTCGGCAGCGGCAGTCGCGTCAGTCAGATCGACCTGATCCGCACGCAGGGGAACCTGGTGTCGACCGGGGCGCCGCTCGATCTGGCCATGGACGGGGAAGGTTACTTCTCCGTTCATACCGGCGCCGAAGTGCTCTTTACCCGTGCGGGCGCTTTCAAAGTCGACGACACCGGCATTCTGGTTGACGCATCAACAGGTTACCGTGTCCAACGGTTCGGTACGGTCGGAGACGCCGGGGGCGACGGCGGCGGATTTCAGATCGCCGGCGACAACGACATTCGAATCCCCCTGGGAGCGACCGTGCCGGGCCGCGCAACGAGCAACGTGACGCTCCAGGGCAACCTCCCGTCCGATGCGAAGGGACCCGCCGTTGAGGTGCTTCGAAATCAGGCGGCCTGGACCACAGGAGGTATTCCGGCGACTTCCGCGACGCTGCTCAATGCACTTGATCTCACGAGCGTTGCCTATGTCCCGGGCGACACCATCCAGATCGCCGGGACAGATGTCGACGGCTCGCCCGTCTCGTCGTCGTTGGCGGTCGACGGTACGACCACTCTCGGACAACTGGTGGCCGCCATCAACGCGGCTTATCCCGGCGCAACGGCATCGCTCGACGCCAATGCCCGTATCACCCTGACGGCGGATGAACCCGGAGAGGCGTACTTGAGCCTGACGCTGACCAACGGCATTGGCAACACGGGCAGTGCAGCGCTCGCCTCCAACGCGGTCATCGTCGAAACGAATGGACAGATCGGGGACACGTATCGGGGAGTTGTCGAGGTGTTCGATCCGCGTGGCGAGGGGCGGGCCGTCGGGCTGGAATTCGAGAAACAGGCGGACGGCACCTGGACGCTGAACACCAGCCTGGACCCCAGCCAGGGAACGATCGTCAACGGCACGATCCAGAACATTCGATTTAACGATGA
>JAHBXU010000379.1 GCA_019636315.1 Planctomycetaceae bacterium
AGGGCCTCTTCGAACTGCTCAACCCGAAACTCGTTGAAGACGAGTTCTTCCACGATAGATTCCATGTCCAACCGCAGGGCGGCAGGAGTCGAGTAGCGCGCGCTCAGGCGTTCAGTACAGGTCTTGACCTGCGGGGAGTGCGCGTCGAGCGGTGTGTAGGCGAGTCCGCCGAGCGGCGTGGTCAGGTTGGGGTTGCGTGCGCGAGCAAGGGCGATCGTCTGCTGAGCGAGCTGAGGGTCGGTCATGTCGGCGTACGTCGCTTGGATCTCCAACAGCACGCCGGCCAGTGCATCGTCGGTCTCGCCGGCAACAGCGGCTGAGATCATGTCCCGCGCAGCCCCAGAGTCTCCGTTCTGAGCACGAACGAATGCTTCTCGTTCGGCGACCGCAGCGTCACTGACCTTGCCGGGCACAGGCGGGATGTTGCGAAGGGCCTTGAGCGCGAGCTGAACCCACGCGCTGTCGCGGGTGAGCGCCTGCTTCGCGGTGTCGATGATGCGCCCGATGGGAAGGTTGTCCATCTTGGCTGCCATCTGACGCGAAAGCTTCAACTGCGCCTGAGTCGCGGGACTGAAGCTGCCGAGAGTGCGAGGATCCACGGTCAGCTGAGCAAGCCGCGGGCCAAGGAGGAACACAACACAGTGATCCTCGTTGCTGCGTACGCCGCGTCCCATGCCCTGTTCGATTCGTTGGACCTGCCGGTTGTCAATGCCAGACTCCGAGCTCACCAGCAGCGAGTCCAGTCGCTCCTCCGGACTGAACGCTTCGGGCAACCCGTCGAGCACCAGGATCCGACATGCGTCGTCGGGAAGGTCGATGCCGTCGTACCGATTGACGAGAACGACGAGACCGACGTGCTTTCCGCCGCGCAGTCTCTCGACGGCATCATCGATGTCGTCCTTAGTCGCCACGATCGCGGCATGCGGCTCCCAAACCTTCGCCCACTTGTCGCTCGGGACGAGTACGACAGTGTTGTAGTCCTTGCTGAGCTTGACGATCTTGGAACGGATCTTCTCCACGTCCAGCCCGGGATTGATCTCTTGCGGTGCCAGGATCATGCGCTCGCCGATGTCGCCTGCGGTGACCGGCGTGATGGGACGCGACACACTCTCGGGATCAGCACCGAAATCGGTGACGAGGACGCTGTCGTCAGCAAGCGTCGCGGTGAGGAAGACGCGGTGTTTCGCTTCCATGAAGGAGGTGACGTGGTCGATCGGAGGACACAGAGGCGTGATGGTCAGTTCGTGGTTCGAGAAGACTAACCGGCACAACGGCAGGACCTCCTTGACGGCCGGCCATTGCCAGTAGAGATCTTGCTTCTCTGCAGTCTGCGTGCGAAGAATCTCACGAGCCTGCTCGACCTTCGACCGCCACGCCCAGAACGGGACACGGACAGGACTACCTCGACGATCATCACGCACATCCATATACGAGTCCGAAGACTGCGTCTGTAGATCGTCGGCAAACAACTCGAGCAACTGGGTGAACGCAACGTTGCTGCGGGGAAGGGTCAACGCGAGTTGCGTGCGCGTAGTGGCAATCGCGGCATGAGCATCATCGATGACGACCGCACCAATCGGCGCCCGAGGTCGCGTGGGACGGTTCCTGGAGAACTTCGTGCGCCCGTTCACCAGCTCGTAGGCGTTGATGACGCCGATGGCCTCGCTATTGAGATACGCGCCGCCATCTACGTTCGTTGTGGTCTCGATGCCGAGCTTCTTCGCTTCGGCGACAACCTGATTCACCAGATACTTCGTAGGTGCGACGTAGAGCGCCGGGCCCGCGCCGGCGTTGATGTAGCTCTGAAGGATGATGAGTCCGTCAATGGTCTTGCCGCCGCCGGTATTGACCTTGATGACGACGTCGCGTTCCTCGCGACGAAGGTGCCACGCGGTCAACACTTGACCCTGCACGTCGCGGAGATAGCCGTAACCGGGCGCTTTCTTCAGCTGACTGTGGAGCTCACGGGGCTCGATCGGATCGGACTCGTCGTCACTCGAGAGCATCGCGCTGAAATCGACCACTGGTCCCCCATCGTCGGAGTTGCGGAGGCGGTTCTCCCCGGGCGCCGCACTAGCAAGGCTACTTGGCTCTCTTTGCCGCAGAGAACCGGCCGCGTCTCCAGAGCGGTTTTCGCCAGCCGAGGGATGTTTCGAAACTATCTGACTCGCCCGTGCGGCAGCGCCCGCTGCGACGCTGCCCGCCAGCTTCGGTTTGTTGGGGAGGTCGTCGATGCCTTCGCCCATCGACGCCGAGGTTCCGGGGATCGCTCATTGAACGAGTCTGCGCCGT
Source organism: Planctomycetaceae bacterium (assembly GCA_019636315.1). Taxonomy (GTDB): domain Bacteria; phylum Planctomycetota; class Planctomycetia; order Planctomycetales; family Planctomycetaceae; genus JAHBXU01. The sequence goes on from JAHBXU010000379.1 coordinate 2,293, forward strand.
CGATGTGGGTGTCCGTTCCCCGCGGCTGAAGCTAACAGCTGTTCCGGTGGGAGCACACGATCGCTGCGATTCCTGCGGAAGTTCGGTGGTCGATGCGGCCGCTGTCGATACCACCCTGTAGTTTCGTCTCAATGAACGAATTTGCAGGCAGGGCGCTCAGTATCACTCCGGCTGACTCAGACGATGATCGGCGAGTGCTTCGAGACCTGCTTGCGCGTCATATCGATGACATCGCGGACACTGCGATTCCCAAGCTGAGCGACGACCATTATTACAATCCGCTCATACTCCAGGCAAAGAACAAAACCGGTGACACGATCGGCGGTGCGCTGACCTGCCGCCCGCCGATCGCGGTGGCCGCCTATACCGGCTCGCTCAGCGGTCTGCCGTCGCTCGGCTACGAGTCGGTGCTCGACAAGGTGAGTTTCCTCGACCTTATGGCAGTGGACACTCCCTACCGTCGACAAGGCATCGGACGCCGCCTAATCAACGAAATGGAGACCAGACTGGCCCGACGTGGCACGCGGATCTGGGTTGGTAGTGTCACCGACGAGGAAAATCACAGAGCGGTGGCGGCGTTCTACTCCGACTGTGGATTCACTGTGCTCCAACCAGGCCAGCCGTTGCCACCGTTTCTCGGCAAGGACTGGATGATGCCCATGCAGCAGGCGCCCGTCTTCTGGTTCTACAAGCGAGTCATCGCCCAGCCGTGAGCGTCGGCGATGTGGGCAGCACTCCATTCTTGTTCTAGGGCAGCGTCGGTCCTCGACGGAAGAATTTGAACATGACCAGTCCAGAACGGAACACTGCGCGTCGGCATCACACCGTGCCGCAGTTCTATCTGCGCGGTTTCGCGGACAATGACCAGATTGCCACTGTCCGGCTGCCCGGAGATCAGCGCTTTGTCCAGTCTGTGAAAGATGCGTCTGTGACCAAGAACTTCTACTCGGTGGAAGGGCATCTTGGTGGTGAGGACGTCATAGAGAAGGAGCTTTCGAAGATTGAGGGTGCCGTCGCTGCAATCTTGAAGAAGATCGTCGCCGGCTCGTGGCCACTCGATCCCGATGACCGGATGTCTCTCGGATTCTTTGTCGCGCTACAAGCCACGCGAGTCCCAGTCCAACGTCGCTCAATGGAAGGCATGGCCGCGCAGATCATGCGTCTCCAGATCGGTGCCGGAGGCAAGGATAGCTTGCGCAAGCGGCTGGAGGAACAGGGCGGCGAGGTAGACGACGAGCTAGTAGAGAACGTGTGGGACCTCGCGACTCAGCCCGGAGGACCGCGTCTTCAAATGTCGAATGAGGGCCACATCAAGCACATGGTGGAGCTAGCCGAGTCCTTGGTGAAATACGTCGTTGGGAGACCTTGGGTACTGGTCCAGTTCGACCGCCGATCCATCTTCACTTCTGATTCTCCCGTCGGGTTGATACCTCATCCAAAGGACGAACCGTGGAGGGGAGTCGGGTACATGACCGCGTGGGGCATAACTTTTCCGCTCACCAGGAAGCTCGGCTTGCTGATGGGCAACCCCGAAGCTCTCATTGATGGCCGGATTCCTGTCGAGCGCGTGCATCAAGGTGATGTAGACCGGACACAGTTCGGTAGCACTGCGCTGGAGAAACTCTTCAATGGGACCACCGTCATGAACGCAAGCGAGTGGCTGTTCCACCATCCCGACGATGAGAAGTTCGTGCCAGAAGAACTTCCCATGCCGGATGCGGTAGGCATGGAGATGGACGGTGAGTCGATGGAGTTTTCTGGCGAGCCATGGTTCAAGCCAAAGGAGAACTAGCTGGATTCCCGCATCGACCGGGACCCCGCTGCAGGTCGTTGAGAGGGTTGCGTGCCACGTAGCTATCCTCAACCGGCAACATGGCCTATCGGTGACCTGGGTAGTCGGACTATCCTCTGCGCATGGGTTTGATCAGCTGGGACGGTATCTACGGGGAGTCCGACACGTTCATCCCCGAAGAGGACGCCGCTGCTGCCGCCCAGGACGCGAAAGCCCTGTTGCGGGAGCATCCGTACCGCGATTCGAGCAATGGGCTACCCGACCTTGGTGAGGCGCGTCGACGGAAGTTGCTGCGCGGAACGGACCCGCGCTAAACAAGCTGACGCCGCGCGGCCCCGTACCCTGAAACAGGGAAGGGAACGGAGCGGGCAGTGGATGTGGCGGTGTACTTGCGGATCTCGCAGGACCGCACCGGCCTGCATGCCGGCGTCCAACGCCAGCAGGAGGACTGCCTCGCCCTCGCCGACCAGCTCGGTTTCTCGGACCCACAGATATTCATCGACAACGACGTGTCCGCGTTCGACGGCGGCCGCCGCCCTGGCTACGACGCACTCGTCAACCACATCCGCGCCGGAGTCCCGCGGATCATCGTGTGGCACGTCGATCGCCTCTACCGGCAACCCAGGGAGCTGGAGGATCTGATCGCTCTGGTCGAGCGGCATCCGGTGCGCGTCGATGCGGTCCGCGGCGGCGGGTTCGACCTGAACACTACCGAGGGCCGCCTGATGGCCCGCCAGTTGGTCGCGATCGCCGCCTACGAGTCCGGGCACAAGTCCGACCGCGTCAAACGCGCCAACAAACGGCTCGCGGAGCAGGGCCGCTGGCACGGGCCCGCCCGCTACGGGTACGGGATCGGCGGGGTGCTGATCCCGGAGCAAGCGGCGGTGATCCGGCAGATGGCCGACCGGTTCCTGGCCGGCGAGTCG